>NZ_JAKRFL010000010.1:0-142851 GCF_022348105.1 Halomonas sp. MMH1-48 | reverse complement strand
CGTTGTCGTTGCTTGTTTATGCAGCTTGATGTCCATGAACCTGTTCCCGGATGAATTGCTGAAGAAGCTCCCTGGCGGCTAGCAAAGGATAACTCCTATAGGCGATTTGATCATCCGGAACATTACACGTAAGGCGCAAAGCGTCTGGTCACTTCGTAGCCCAGGCGCATGCCGACACGCACTGAGTTAAGGCCCTCACCCACACCAAACTCCTCAACTTCACTGGCGGCCACGGCAATTTCGGTGCGCGGCTGTAGGTAGAGCCGCTGAGTCAGGCGCAGATCGTATTCGCCTTCAAAACTGGCGGCCACGTCGCCATCTTCACTCACTTGTAATGCCACGTCGGTTTCAATGCCGTAGGGCATTACGCCTTGCAGGCCGACAACCCCATAGGTGCGTTCAGCGTGATCATCGGAGAAAACACCGCCTTGATAACCGATCCCCCCCTGTAACTCCCAAAAATCAGCCACTAAACGACTATAGAGTAGTTCCAAAGACTCAAACTCAGCATCTTCGCCGTCGCCCTGGACATTTTCGCCTTCTGACTTTAGGTAAATGCGGTTGATATCGCCGCCGTACCAGCCTTGAAAGTCCCATACCACGGCTTCTGGGCCTTTATCAGGCACGCTATATTCGAGCCGATCAAACAGTGCCATACCCATATTATGTTCCTCAGTGGGCGCTGGCCAACTGTCTGGTGCCGCATAGCCATCTTCGGCTTGAGCGGTCGTGGCGGCGGCCATGCCAAGGGCGGCGCTGGCGAGGGTTAAGTAGCGCTTAATTTTCATACTGCCTCCTTAAGAAACTTGAACAACGCGGAACATGCCAGCATCCATGTGATAGAGAAGGTGGCAGTGGAACGCCCAACTGCCCTCTGCATCTGCGGTGATCAACGCAGATACGCGCTCACCGGGCTTCACATTTAGGGTGTGTTTGCGTGGTATCAATTCCCCTTGGCCGTTTTCTAGCTCCATCCACATACCGTGGAGGTGAATAGGATGCTCCATCATGGTGTCGTTAATCAGAATTAGGCGCAGCCGCTCATCTTTCTCAAAATGAATAGGGCCGGTCACTTCGCTAAACTTCTTACCGTCGAACGACCACATATAATGCACCTGCTCAAAGAATAATAAATTAAAATCCTTTAAAAACAGATGTTTACATTATTTTTTGCATCGATCTTCGCCCAGCACTACCCATTTTACTACCCATGGATAGAAACTTTATCTCTGATTGGCCCAATCGGTTACTACCCACGATTATAAACTGGGATAAGTGGGAAACTGGGAATTTCTGATCCTTTTCCGATTTACCAACACCTCGCCTCAACCGAAAAAATCCTGCTGGCAAGTCTAGCAAGAGCGACACTCCCGATGCACCACCGCTGATACACCGAAGTTTGTACTGACAGTACAACCTATTGATTTTAATAAAATTTTTTTTAATTCCCTCTTGCGTATTTGCAACTTCATGCGAGTATTTTAGAAAACGCAGGAGTTCAAAATGACCAAGTTGAAGACTATTTGTTTTGCTGTAACTACAGCCGCGCTCGCGGGTTGCGCTGCCACGCCTCGACACTATGACGACGAATCATCCCGCGCACTGAATCTGGCCCGTGCCGGCGGCGTCTACGATCAGGACCTGCGGGATTCACCAGACGGGACACGCTCGTATCGAAAGGGTTTGTTGGTAAGCGCCCTCAACCTGGCCAGTCTGGCTACCTCATTAGATGCGCCGCTTCGTCATCTTACCGGCACCCAGACGCTGCTCTTCAACGCCACTGACATCATGATGACGCCGGACAACCCTTCGGCGCGACCTAGCCTGATGGGCTGGATGCCGGAATCACTGGCGGCGAACGAGGATGACGCCTATGACCACTATATTGCAGTCGTAGATGAGGCCATCACCCAGGCCGCCGAGTCGATGGCAATTACGGCAACGAAACTCACAGACGTGAAGACGCCAAAAATTGATGGGCACCCGCTCATGCTGTGGTCGGTAACAGCGGAGCGATATGGCTGTGCCGATAGCAACTGCATCATCGCCTACAACATCCAACAACCGAATCACTGGAAGACACCAAGCTATGTGATCGGCGGTGAAGCTTACAGTTACAACATCGCTGCCAACCACCCCGAGAAATACTCCCGACTGGTATTTCGGCAGTCCGGCCATGAGCCCACGTTTCCAGTAGATGAATTCTATGGCGCTGTCAGCGCCAGCATGCCTACCTGGATAGTGATGTACTTTCCACCGAACACCGTGATCCAGGGCGGCGAGCCGCTCCCCTATCCGGTGTTGTATGAACAGGGCCAACAGCTGATGTTCAGAGAGCCCGACCATGAGTGACTGGCACGATGAACTTGAGTTGGCACTGCTGCCGCTGGAGGACCTGAGAGTCGATAGCGTCTACATGACTTTTGTGATCAGCAATGCCCTGAGCGAGCGAGGCATTTTCCATCAATGCCGGATCGGATACGCGGAGGACCGACTGAGCCGAATGACCACCGCTCCCCATTGCTGGATCGAGCTCGAACAGGGCTGGTGTATCGATCTCCGGCTGAGACAGTGGCTGGGCGATGAGGACGACCTCCCTCATGGCGTATTCCAACCATCCAACTACCCGCGAGTTCGATACCAAGGCACTGCTTTGCTGACTCCATACCTGGACGTGGACGATTTGAGGGCGATGACGAACGATGCCTACAACAAGGTGAAACTGCCTCGGCTGGCCAAGCAAGCCGCAGCGGCCTGACGCCGGGCAAAACTTGCATTTTCTCAGGTTCTGGTAGCTTCGAAGTAAAGAACTATCGGGGACTGAGGCCATGGTGAGAGTGGCAAAAACAGTAGCAGTGGGGCTCGCCGGGATCGGCGTTGTGGAGCTCGCCTTTAGGGGTACCGATGCTGCGCTTTACGCATGGTATCTATTGTTCGCGCTCTGGATGGTCGCACTTTTCACTCGCTTCACACTAGCCGCAGTCGATGCTTACAAGACGGTTTTCGCCAAGGGACCCGATGGGGAAATGACGTTTCCTGAATTCGAACAAAAGATGGCGTCGTTCAGTCGAGGCAGTGATGAGGAGGCAACCGGCGCGAGCAACAAGGCAACTTCCGGCAATGGGAGCAATGGCGGTACAGAGGGTTTCATCGATGACGACAGAATCAACCAGATTTATCGAGCGGACGATCCGTTCGGGGAGTTTCTCGACTCTTGAGGTGGTTCCTTATGGGTACAGATCAGGAGAACCAGGGGTTCGAACCCGGTAACGGCCACCAGAACCACCTAAACCAGACCGGCCAGAGAGAACCACTTATAACAGACTGAGGAACCGACGATGTTTATTCGAGCCTACCTTCGGGCATCCACGCAGGAACAGAATGCGGAGCGAGCCCGGGAGTCACTGGTACAGTTCGCAGCCAACCACGGTCAGCGTATTGCCGCTTTCTACGTGGAGAACGTGTCCGGCGCTACTTTGCACCGACCCGAGCTGATGAAGCTGATCACAGATTCCGGTGAGGGTGACATTGTGCTGGTCGAACAGATCGACCGGCTGGCTCGCCTCAAACAGAGTGACTGGGACTCCCTGAAGCAAAAGCTGGCCGCCAAGCGGTTGGCCATCGTCTCCCCGGAATTACCGACCAGTTGGCTCGCTCTGGAAAAGAAGGGCGACACCGGTTTCACCGATTCCATTCTCCGAGCGGTCAACGCCATGATGCTCGACATGCTGGCTGCCGTCGCCCGTAAAGATTACGAAGACCGCCGGCGCCGGCAGTTCCAGGGCATCCACAAAGCCAAAACGGAGGGTAAGTACCAGGGTCGGCAGCCAGACCTGAAGCGCAGGCAGCACATCGCCAGCCTTCTCAGGAGCGGCCACAGCTACAGCGAGATCCAGGAGATGCTGAGCTGCTCGCGGCACTTGATCGCGTCTGTCGCCAAAGAACAAAGACAGGCCGATGCTGCGGCCTGAAACCAACAAAGTGCCCTGACAGGGCAATCAACTATTGGAGACCTGAATATGCTGAATCTATATGCCACCCTGATTGCATTCCTGAGCTTTGTCGCGGTCGTACTTTTTATCTGCGTTATGGCCTACCGCAACGCCGATCGGCTGGAAGTGTTCCTGGAGCGAAAGTTCCGAAAAAGATCACCCCGACACAATGGCGATCTGAAATAAATTCGGGGCAAACCGGTGTTCTTGCCCAAAACGGGCAGTTTGAGAGCCGTGCCTACTGCGTCGTCCATGGCAGCATAATCGTGAAGTCGATATGAGGTTATGCACATGACGGACAAAACAACCATGCTTCCCGAAAGCTTTCTATTTCTGCTGGAACAAGAAGAAAAGCGGAGGCAGCAGCGGGAGGACGCGGGGCTTCCGGCTCTCACAATACTGATCGACGCCGCTCATAGTGGAGGCGGCCAGGCCCGGCATATCAGGCGATTCCTTCTTGGCCTATATAATGCCAGCCGCTGGCCATTCGAGTTGAACCGACTCAGGGCCTTGGATACCGAACTGCAACAGGCTGCGTTGCAGGTTCTGGCGCTGGATTGGAATGGCCGGGAGGTTCACACCTATCTGCCGGGTGGTGATGAGTTGTTTCAGGCTTGGTGGGAACAGGAGTCGAAAGCGTGATACGCTTGCTGCACTATATTGATCGAAACCTCCCCAGCCTCGTACCGGGTGTTGTGCGCCCAATGTGTCAGTCGGATGTGTGGTGGAGCTTCATTGGACCTCCTGCAGAATCCGATCACATTCAGAGATTACATACTCCGGAATTGTATCAAACCTTGCAGGATCAAGCTGGCAAATAAACTCATTCTCAATATGATATGTTTCATTGATAAACTTCTGAACAACAGAATTCTCAATATCCAGATCTAACAGGCGAAAAATCTGAAGTTTTTCATACCCATTTTCGGAAGCTCTATAAAGCGAATTCAGCGCATTGACATCAGTAACTCGATTCAAAATATCAGAGTATGAAAATCCGTTCAGAAAGCCCGATATTTCATTGCATCCATTGGAGAACTTAGCAGGCGCCATTTCCGGATAATTGTTATCTGCCCCTATGGGTTCTCTGGTATCAATTGCACGCCCTCTTTTGTGCAGAATATTGGAGAGTACTTGATAAGCATCTCCCTTGTCGTCAGAAATTTCAAAATGACGTCTCATGTAAATCAGCTTGATAACATCATCCTTGTCAGAGGCGAGAGCATTCTTGCAAATCTGGGAAAAGGTTTGCATATCCTCTTTTCTGATCACATATTCAATTAACTGGCCAGCTTCAAGCCTCAGAAACGATGCCGAAGTCTGATTGCTGAACTTATGCGCAAGAGACTTAATGGTATCGATAATTGGCTCCACATCATGTGTAAGCATCAAAACTGTTTTATTCTTCAAGCATGAGCCAGCTTTTCGACGGAAAAGCATTTCGAGAATGGCATACTTTTTGTTCTTGTCAAATGACGAAATTGGGTCATCCAGAATGATCAAGTCCGGTTTTCTTGACAGACACTCATACATGAAAAGAACGATTGCAAAAGCATTTCTTTCACCAAAACTGAGGTGTTGGCTTCCGCCGCTGAGATATTCCTCGTGATCGGCATGTCTCAGTTTCAGTTGTGACTGTTCGCCTTCACCTACTATCTCAACCTTATATCGGTAACCTGCATATGAGAGAAAATTGTTAATGTCGATCTGATGCCGTTCGACCGTTCTCTTCATCTCGCTTCGTTGCTGACTGATCTTTCCCTGAAGTTGGCCGGCCTGTGCAATTACTTCGTCGATAGAGTCGTTAATCGGAGTGATGGCTTCCAGCATCCTTTCTGAATTAAGCTCCGAGAAAAAAGCCAGGTCCAGTTTATAGGCAGGCAGTTTTTCAGAAACTTTTTCACCGTCTTTAAATTGGAACGCAGAAAGTGTTCTAAGATTTTCGAGCTTCTCAGTGAAATTATCGATTTGACTTTTTACCGAAGCAAGAAATGCTTCGTGTTCTTTTTCAAGCCCGTCCTTCAGTTCTGTAATTGCCTTCAGCTTACCCTTCGCCTCTTTAGAAAAGAAGTCGCCCAGCTTTTCGATCACACCGATTATGGCGATCAGGTTCTTAATCGTATTTTTATCATATTCTTCGCCAACCTTCTTGATCTGATCCTTCTTTTCAGCTACATGCGAGGTGCAAAATGGACAACTATCAGATAGTTCTGAAAATTCGTACCCCTTTGTTTGCCAGTCAATCCAGTTAACACTGTTTTCGCTCTGAATGAACGGTGTATAAGACTCAAGGCCAGAGGGAACATGTTGAATTTTGTTACCTGAAGATAGTCCTTTCATTCCTGTCGAAGATTTGGACAAGCCGGATTTGGTCAACTTGAAAGCATTTCCCATTTCCCTTAGGGTGGTTATCAAGGTTTCCAATTCTTGATTTCCGGAAAACAGTTGTTTGATGTCCTGGATCAAACTTTCAATTTCCTGCTCTTTCTGTCTGTAGGCGTCTGTTCTAATCAATATATCAAAGCTGTTGCTGAGCAACTCATCAGTTTTGAACACAAACTGACTGACGTACTCCTCGTTGAAGCACATGACAGTATTGATGCTTTCTGTGCCGGTAACTTCAGGTGCTAATCCATCTGGATTGGATTTTCTAAGCTTAAATGGGATGAGTTCATTTAAATTTGAGCCTTCAGTCGTACCGAGGGTAATTGCCCGAGCAATTGAGCTTTTTCCGGTTCCGTTTGGTGCGAACTTTATGTTCAGCGTATTTTCAGAAAGAACCAAACTAGCCCAATCAATGTTATTGCAATTTTTAATCTCGATATTCATTTCGCGCTCCCTAAACTTTAATAAACGTCACCTCAAAGGCCTTGCTAGACCGAAACCGCTGCAACCGGTTGGCAAACGCGAAGGCTTCATTCATCTCGTAGTGCTGGAAGATGTCCAGCCCCCTGTCCAGCGATATCTTCCAGCCGTGGTCCGTGACGATATGGCGGGCGTGAATGGTGCCGCTTTCGTCAAACTCCCAGGTGAAGTCGATACCCACTGTGCGAGCGGATTCCTGGATTTTTTCAAAACTCTCGTCTTGTAAGTCACCCTTGAACTCGTCCCGGACGGTGACGAGATGAACCGCCATTTCATCTTCCTCGGCCTTGTTCTTCACGATGGCCTCGAGAAACTCCATGAAATTGCGGATCTGGTAGAAAAGCCGGATGTAGGGGTCTGTGACGGTGATCTTGCGGGCGCCCTTCAGGTATGCGCCAAACAAGCCGTCGAATGAGATACCCTTTTGGTTCTCCTGGAAAGTCAGGTGTTTTTCCTCCAGCACAGGCTCAGGGACGCAGGGCTCTTTGGGCTCGCCACCTTTAACGCCTGCTGCTGGCTCGGGGTCTAACCCCCCGTCATCAGGGGTGGACACCGTCTGGTGGTAGTAACCCGGGTACTCTTCTTCCTCAAGTGTCGTGACCAGTATTTCCTGGCCTTGTTGATCCTGATAGGAAAATCGGACTTCGCCGTAGGTGGTATCAATCCGCTGTAACTGGTCCTTGACCCGCTTGCGCCCCTCGATGGCAAAACGCAGCACTTCTTCAACCTCATCCCTGGTTGCTCCGCCTTGGGGGAACAGGATCTTCATCAAGCCGGAAAAGGTCTTGTTGATACCGTCCCGGTCACGGGTCGAGATATCCGAAGAGAGGGTAAAGTACTCCCGATACTGATCGGAATAATCGTAGTTCCGCATCGAGCGCAGGATTTCTGCAAGGTAGTCCACCACGAAGCCATAGCCGTCGGAGAACATCTCGCCCCGGATGATGTCGACCTCCCATCCCGGAATATAGAAGTGGATCCGGTCCAGAAAGGCAGAATCGTAGAACTTGTCCGGCAGTTCATCGAACAGGTCTGAATGCTTCAGCATGTAAGGAACAGTGTGCCGGGTGTTCCCCACGAACACCATGGACGCCTCGGCGCCCAGGGTTTCCACGCCCCGGGAGAAGGACTTGTTGGCCATGTAGTTCTTCATGATGTCGACCAGTGCTTTATCGACGCGTTTCTGCTTGCCGGCGAATTCGTCGAAGGCCACGCAATCCCAGTAGCCCACCAGGCCGATTTTGCCGCTGGAGTTATTCACAAACAGCTTGGGTACGGTGACTTCACCACCGGAAACCAGGATCCCATGGGGCGAGAATTCGGAGTAAACGTGGGATTTACCCGTCCCCTTGGGGCCAAGTTCGATAAGGTTGTAGTTCCGCTCGCAGAACGGAATCAATCGGACCAGTTGCGTCAGCTTGCTGCGCCGTCCGAACATCTCCGGGTTAAAGCCGATACTCTGGATCAGCAGGTCAATCCACTCATCGGTACTGAACTGCTGCCGCGCGGCAACGTAGGCGTCGTAGTCGAAGTGAGATAGCTGAATCGGCTTGAGGGTGGACAGAATCCAGGGGCTGACGTTCTGGTCTTCAGAAAATACGTATTCGATGTCCGCAATGCACCAGACGCCGCTTACCAGCAGTTTGGGGTGGGCCTTCACGGTCCCAGAATCCACCAACACTTTCTTGATTCCCAGGTTGGAAAACTGCGCCTCGTAGGCATCCGTCTTCTCATTCAGGGCCACACTGATCTTGTCGATAACCTTGTAGCGCCCCTTTTCCTTGATATTCGAGCGCACCAGTCCGGCCTCGTTCCGGTGGACATAGTGCTTGGCCAGAATCTCCTTGACCGTCTCGATACCGGTCTGAATCGTGGCCTCGTCGTTGGTGGCGCAGTACTGGCCGAGCAGATACTCCAGTACGTATGAGGGGACGATGGCGTTGCCCTTGACCGTTTTCACCAGGTCTTTGCGCACCACCAGCCCTGGGAAGTATTCGTTGATCTTTTGGTCAAGCGTACTCATTGGCTATAACCCTCAGAAATCAAAATCGCTGGTAAAGGACCGCCGCATCAGATACCTGAGCGACTTGTATTCCTTGTAGTGGGAGGTACCGGCGTGCTGCTCGTCCAGGCGCAGGAAAACCTCCTGGCCATTGGCCTCATCCGCCTTGCGGCTCAGCACGAAGCGCACCTGAAGCTCCCGCTCGCGGGGGTTCTCCGAGGTCAGGTCAAACGACAGCTCGTGACTGTCCGAAATCAACTCCCCTGACTGGGTGTAAATTCCGGCCCGCAGGTGGCGAGGCTGTACTTTCTCGGTAACCGGTCCGGACTGATACAAGGTGACCGCCAGTTGGCCGGAAGTAATCACCGAGCTGGCCCCCCGGAGGATGTCGACCTCAACGGCGCTGACATCACTCTGGCGCTTCTTGTTAACCTTCAGGACCGGAATCACAACCTCCTGAAGGGATGCGCCGCCATGCACAAAGCGGCTGCCAGAGCCTTTAAGGCGCAGCCGGTTGATGGACTTGGGAATCTGCACTTCCATCTCGCCATCCAGCCCAAGCTGCTCAGACGAGAAGTGATGGAAGGCCGGAGAGGCGGACAGCCCCTTACCCAGCACGAACCGACGGTCCCGGTAGCGAATATCATCGCCAGAAACGGCATCGCCCAGGAAATCACTCTCATCCAGCTCACGGTTCTGGTAAATAAAGCCATGATCAGCGGTGATCAGCAGGTTATTGGCGTTGGCCGCCGTGAGCTTTTTGATCAGACGAATCAGATCCCCCAGGGTCTGTTCCGCAGCTTCAAAGGCCTGCCCCTCTGAGTGCATCTTGTCGCCGGTGTGATCGATGCGGTTGTGGTAGATGTACAACACATCATTACCCTTGAGCAGCTCCCGGCTGTCTTCCCGGTTGAGCTGCATAAAATCCTCCGCCTTGACGCCCTGGCCCCGCCCGTCCAGGGCGGCCTGCAGGATTTTGGTTCGGTTGACCGTACCCTGTGAGCTTTGGCCATCCACCAGTACCGTGCCGGTATCGTTGTCGGCGATCGCCAAGGACTTGTTGGGCAGCAGCGCCGCCATACCGAGCTGGGTATAGCTGGGAAGGGTCGAGAGTGCCGGTTCAAGCTCCGCGCTGTAGCGATCTTCCTGCCGGATAAGGCCCAGCAGCTCATCACCAATCTCATAGCGCATGGCGTCGGAAATGACCACACAAATCCGTTTGTCCTTGCGCAGGTACGGGCGAACCCAGTGCTCGAAAAAGGCTTTTTGCTGAACGACCGGATAGGCCTCCCAGCGCGGCGCGGCATCCACGTGAACCTGGAAGCCATCGCCCAGCTTGAGCAGGTAGTTGTTGGAATACAGGTTCTCCACCTGCTCACTGAGCTCGCCCATCAACGATGCCTGGCCGGACATGCGCACATGGTAGGTAAACTTGCGGTAGAGCTGATCCAGCTGATACCAGGAGCGGCTGTATCGCTGAACGCCGTCGGAGAGGCTGTCCATGGTGAGACGAGCCTCACCCAGTATTTGGACAAAACGGGCCGCAAACTCAATGGCTTCATACAGGTGGCGGAACTCCCCGTACCAATGGCCCTGGCGCCGCTGCCGCACCCACAGTGCCACATCGCCACTAGTGACCGTGCGGCCTACCACCGCCCGCACCAGGTCACTGATAATCTTCTGGTCGATTAGCCGGAAGTAGTCCAGCTCAACCAGGTCCCGGAAGTCCCGTTTACCGAGATCCTGCTCAATGCCCAGCACCTCGGCACACTCGGCAGACAGGGTTTCAAACCCCTGCTCGAACTGCCGGCTGTCTTTCCAGCGTTTGAGGAACACCAGGGCGTCGCCGGTCAGTTTGACATCGCCATCGGTACCCATGGCGTAGCAGGACTTGAACAGCTCGATCACAAAGTCGCGCAGGCTGGGCTCACTGGCCTCGTAGCTGTAGAAACGGGTCAGCTGTTCCCAAAGGAAGCTATCCAAGCCGCATCGTTCGATCAGCCGGATGCCATCATCACGGTCTTCCGCCAGTTGCTGCAGCAGGGTTTCCACCACCGAGTCCATACGCGGCTCGCTACCGGCACAGACAGCCAGCATCTTCAGGCGAAGCTGACCGGCAGTGTCATCCGATTTCAGCAGCTTCTTCAGCGCCTCCTTGCGCTTTAACGCCTGGAAAAACTCCGCGTGGGCCTGGGCCACCTCGGCAAACTCCAGGCCCAGCTCCAATTCGGATAGCCAGATAGCCACCTGGTCGGTCCGGAACTCGCCGTGGGCCAGCTGTACGTCCAGCAACCAGTTGTCCAGATCCTCTGGTTGCGGCCCCTCCTTGTACAGCAAGAATTTCTGTTCCGGTGCCTCCCGCAGGATGCGATGTTTCAGGCCGTACTCATTGTTGGCGATCTCCAGCTTCTCCACGTCCGGAATGGAAAGCGCCTCGAAGTCACTGCGCAGCTCTTGCTTGGTGTCGTACCAGAACACAACCCGGTGCTTATCGAAAAGCCTGCCCAGCGCATAATTGATTTGCTGGCTCATTCTTTACCTCCGAGCTTCTCCAGGCGCGACACCCACTCATCAAAGTGTTTGCAAGAGGCCCGTAGAGCATCGAGGCCGATGTGAGCCGCAACCGATACCCCTGATGTCACCTTGTCGTACTCCGGTATCTCTTTGAGAATTCGTTTCGATGGCGCTGTTTCTCGACCGTCATTGATGAGCTCCGGATTTTGGGAGCCGACCATCTTCACCAGATTTCCAATTGGCTGGTCGTGCTCCAGGTACTCCCAATCCAGCTTGGCCGGGTCAGCCAGAATCAGGCTTTCAAATTCATGCAACTGGATATAGGGAATAAAGTTTGGCTTGTTCATTTCATTGCCAAAAGCAGCTTCGAGCCGTTCGATCCTTTGATAAGGCTCCAGCCGTTTCGCCTCGTCAAATCCTGGGAAATCGTCTGGCAAGGCATATAAATCGAACATGCTGGTAAACCAGCATTCCTGGTTGGCGTCTTCCTTCATCCAGGTTTCGATATCGGCTTTTGCTTTCTGATAACTGATCAAGCCACCCCGGTATTCTTTGGCCGCCCGTTTGTCCTTGCTCGTTAGCACGCAGCGCGCGTCGGTGTAGACATCAAAGTGCGCCAGATGGGGAGTCAAAACCTGGTCGACAAAGGCTTTCTCGGTCTGACCCTCTGCGGTTATGTGCAGTCGAATCACGGCTGCCCTCCCAACACATTTTTCTCCCAAAGCTCCGAGAGACTGTACCGTTGCAACCATTCACCCAGCGCCTCCGGTTCCAGACGGTGGAACGAGCTGGCGCCGGTCTTAGAATCGCGCTCCACGATCACGATCTGCTCCGGAAGGAATTCATCGACCAGACGTGTAGACTGGGTGGCCAGGACCACCTGCGTTTTCTGGGATGCACGTTTGATCATACCGGCAAGCTCAAGCGTGGCAGCCGGATGCAGACCCAACTCCGGCTCATCCAGAACGATCACTTTTGGAAGCAACGCCGGTGGCTGCAACAGCAGCGTGGTCAGCGCCATGAAGCGAAGAGACCCGTCGGAAATCTGATCCGGACCAAAGAGATAATCCTGGCGGTAGGTATCAGACCAGTTCAGTCGCACGAAACGGTCATTGCCAGGAAGGGTATCCAGCACGAAGTCGTTGAACTGCGGCATGATCTTGCGAATATGCCGGACAATTCGTTCGTAGTAAGGACGATAGCTATCCGACTCCTTCAACATCTTGAGGAAGGCCGCGAGGTTGCCCCCATCGCTGCGCAGGTAGGACACATCATCAACGTACACCCGGTCCTTGATTCGGGCGGTGTCGGATGTGTCGTGAAACTGGAAGGTCTGTATGCCTCTGAGCAGACCGGTAAGCACTTTACTGGTGGGCCGATCATCCTGCCCCAGCTCCGCTTCAGGGCCACCACTGGACAGAAAGTATTCTTGCGGCCTGGGGTGACCGGCTTTGTGATAGCTTACCTGTTCACCGCTGACGAACAGCCGGTCCGGCAACCCATAGGATAGCTTTACATCGTAGGAGTCGGTGGTGCTGTCATCTTCCAGTTTCACGCTGAAACTCAGCGATTCGGTCACCTTTGGGCCATAGAACAGCAGTTGGCTGACACCCTGCCTGCCAACGTACTGCTGCAATGCTCCGGTGGTCATAAACCCCAGCAGCCGGAACAGTGAAATCAGGTTGCTTTTCCCGGAGCCATTCGCCCCCAAAAGCACCGTGACATCGTTAAAGGCAATACGCTCGTAGTCGTGGTTGCTGATGGATTTAAAGCCTTTAACGGCAATTTCTTTTAATTTCATAGGTAGCCCTCCTTCATGAGAGGCCAGGAATCTTCTTCAAGGCTTCGCCAAATTTCGGATAGTTCGCTTTCACCCCGTCATCGAGATCGATTTCCACCTGCTCGGTAGCCAGGGGATAAAGTACATCCCGCTCGTAGTCATCCAGCTCGGCTAGGATTTTGTTGATCTTCTCGATCTCTTTCAGAGCCTTGGTCTTCTCACCCTGGGAAGCCCCGGCGCTGATACTGACGGCTTCCAGATAGTTCTTCCGGGCTTGCAGCTTTTCGTCTTTGAAATCCCGCAGGTACTCCAACACCGTGCCCACGGTGTGTGGCTGGTAGCGATGCATGTAGATCAACGCATTGAATGAGCCTTTGGGTGAGGAGAACAGCCAGTAGATGGGTCGCTTCTTGTAACGGCGCACGTGGTCGTTGTAGAAGTCCTTCAGGAAGTACTTGCGGATGTCCTTGCCTAGTGCCTGCTCGACAAAGCGGAGGTTTTCCCCATAGTGCTCTTCGCCAAAGGCGATGCGCAGGAATTCACGGAAGCGTTCGGTGATATCGTCGGTGAACCAGTCACCGTCAAGCAGAGGGATAACATTGTCATCGTCCGCCGGGTAGCTCGGCTCTTGGATCTGCTTCAGGTAGTCCTCGATGGTCTCGCCCTGATTAGCCAAGATCAGCCCTGGCTTGTCCAGTGCATAACGGCCGAACATACAGCCAACGGCGTAGGAGACCAGCTCGCGCATGGTATCGGCCAACAGCAGCCCTTCAAGCTCTTCCTCGCTCTTGTTGTTCCCGTAGCGGTAGTGAGGGTTGCAGGTCAGGGTGATCTCTTCCAGTGGCACATCTGGTGTTAGCTCATCCTGCAGGCCGTAAGCGTCGATAAAGATGCGGTTGTTCTCTACCTCCAATCGTTGCATATCAAGCGTCATTTCGCGCCAGTGAGCACGAATATTTTGGTAGGCATCCTTCAGAATTATCTGTCGGCACTCGGGATCGATCAGGGGAAACTTGGTGAAATCCCAGGAGGTTTCGTAGGAGTCCCAGTCAGAACGAGCCAAGGAAATAAGTTTTGGTACAACATCTTCATTAATCTGATTTTTTTCAGTACAAGGTTCTGCAAGAGGGAAAGGTATATTACCAACATCCCGGGGTTGATTTTCCATAGTTGGATTCAGCATTTTTAATACACTTCCTGCGGGCTTGCTGGCGAGCAGACCTAATACAGCATAAATATTATTTGAATCCGGGAAAGCGCTTGACCCTTTTACATCGAAGATAAATCCTAAAGGCGAATACCTCACCCCAAAATTGTTGGAGCTTGTTGCAGTCCATGTCACTGATGGTCTGAAGAAAAACTTCTCATTTGATATCTTCCAGCCAAGATTGTCCCAACTTAACTGTGGATAACGACGCAATGTTTCCTCTTTGATCTCTAATCCATTATTCTGCCAGTTTACAACAAGATAGTTATTCCCATACCAGCGGCGAAATTCACCACCTTTATTGTAAGGAAACCACTTAGCCCCACTCGATTTTGCGGCAGTGCTATCAATGGCTGAGAAATTAAACTTTTTTTTACTTATTTCCTGCCAAAACCGAAGGAATCTTTCGTTGTCCCCAGTTCTCATGCCAATCATCGGCTTTGAGATATCGGCAAGTCTCGGCTGATTCTCAAACGAGGAAATAAATCCATGGCTCGCCCAATATGCGAAAGGTTGGCCGGGAATCTTCCCAAAATCTTTTGGAGAAGCTCGAAAAAAATAATTACTAATATCTTTTCGATGATTGTGCACTTGATCGTTAATCATTATGGTTCTCCAAGTCCTGATCTTGCAACGGCGTATTAATCTGCTGCCAGTCATCCGCAATCGCCTTCCAGTTCACATTGCGCTCGACTATCTCGCCGTCTTCATCTTCGCCTGACCACACGGCCCAGAAATCCGGATCGTCGGATTTCGGTCGATGTTGTTCGCGTAGCGAGTTTATTTTCACCAGTACCGGTAGTTCCGAGGCCCAGCCGAGGAGAATGGCATGACGGGAGGGGAGCGAGGGTAAGTCCCGCAGCAGGCCTCGCAGATTGTCTGGTACTAGCTTGTGGACCAACTCCTGGTCACGATCGTTGCTGATGCGATGCATCAAGAAACTATTGCACTGAGAAAGCACAGTGGGCGACAGCTCACTCGGCCGCTGCGAGGATAGCACCAAACCCAGCCCGAACTTGCGCCCTTCACGGGCTATCTTCTCAAATACCTGGCAGCAGATGGTTGCCGAATTCTGATTTTCAGCGCCGTCGTTGTAGCGCTTAATGAAGGTATGTGCTTCCTCCATTACCATTACCGTAGGTAAGACTTGGCCTCGGTTCAGGTTGCGGTAACGTTGCTGCGCCTCCAGTGTCATGCGGGCGATGACTGCTGTGATGATATGCACTACCTCTGCCGGCACCAGTGAGAGATCAATTACGGTGATGGAACCATTAGATGCTTGGTTATCTCCAATATGGCTCTCAAGCCATTCGGCCAAGGATGTCTGTTCAGTACCCGTAACGATTCGTTTGACCCTTGCATCCGATAACATGGTCCGAATACGCATAATCAGAAAATCGAAAAACTGCGCGTTAGTTTCTTGGCTTGCCAGTGCCTCTAAGTGATCGGCGAACTGAGCGCCGTCAAATTCTATAGGTGAGTCCTCATTGGGACCCTCCTGATAAACTGCTCCACCTAGGGTAGTGAGGAATCCTTGAAAATGAGCGATAACTTCTTCTACCGCTGTCGCTGGAAAATCGTTGTATCCAGTTTGGCCGTTCTGTTTACGGAACGTTTGTCGTGGGCGATCCAGTAGGGATTGCACCTTAGAAGCAAGAAATTCCAAGCTCTCCCTGTGATCAATGAACTCACGTGAAAATGCTTCAAGATCCTCAATAAATATCGGAAGCTTGGGTCCGAACTTCCAGCCCTCATACGTTTCACCGTTACGGACTTGCGACTTCAAAGTGATAAGGATGGAACTGAGTTTTCGGCGTAGAAGGAACACAGCATCTTCGGCGGCTTCGGAACTACTGCGCATTTCCCGAAGAGCTCTGCGTAGCAGCGGCCGTTGTGCACGTTCACTCGCCTGAGTAAATGCACTCCACTCTTCGCTATTCCAGAACCATAGCGGCACTTGCAGTTGTTCGATGCCTTCACTGGGCTCGACGGCACATACGCGCACATCACCCAGTCCTTCAAACGCATTAGCGTACTCTCCATTCGGATCGAGTACGATGAAGCGGGCGTTTGGCTTCTCGCCCCGTTTCCTTTCTGCGGCTTCCAAAGACCAACGGATCAAGCCGGCAACCGAGCAGGATTTTCCGCTACCAGTGTTCCCGAGGACAGCCAAATGGCGACCGAACAACCGGTCCGGGTCAACCGCGACTTCAGCGTTCGCGGCCAGCGGGCTGGTGCCGATCATTACGTGGCGGTTATCGCCTGACTCGACGATGGCGCGTAGTTGATTTTGTGTGGGGAGCAGGACCGAATCACCCACGGTGGGATAGCTCTCGACACCGCGTCGGAAACGATATTTCTCTTGGCCGCTCGCTTCGCTGCCATCGTAATACAGACAGCCCAATGGATTCAGGCTCATCTTGCGCAGAGGATAAGGCAGGTCCACTAGGCCAAAGTCCTGCATGCCTCGGCGTTTGGGATACTGCGAGCGCTCGATAGTGATCCACTCCACTTGGGCGACCATGTGGCCTTCGTCACTGGGGATCAGCACATACCCATTGATGCGGGGGAACGGGCGAGGCGTACCGGTATTGAGGGCAACACCATCGGGAGCCTCAATTTCCAGTAGGACTTTGATTTCATCGGGCGAGACAAAATCAATGGTCCCAATGCGCAGAGAGTCGGCGTAAGCCAGTGGAGACAGGCTCATAGAGGCTCCTCCCCATCATTAGGCTGATCCTTTTCTGGATGATTTGGCTGTTCAGTTCCCCACCGTTGCTTGAGCAACTCACTCATACGGAAAGTCGTCTTGTCGATGGCGGCCTTGGGCAAGTAGTTTTCAGTCAGTGTGTTCAGGTCGGCCAGTGCCGGGCCGATCAGCAAACTGATCTGTGATGGCCTGCCTATCTCCTCGTAGGTCTGCATGATGCGACCGAGAGGGTCGTCATAAGAGATAACGACCAGATGGGTTGAGGGGATGGTGAGCATATCTCGGATCACGCGATTGATATGCTCATCGCCAAAACTGTAACCGTAGGTCACCAGTGTACTGTTAGGACGGCATACGGCTGCCGCGAGATCGCGAAACAGCTCCACGTAGGGGTAATCTGCGGTTTCTCTATCCTTGGCTGCGTTTGGATAGATCATTAATTTCTGGGCAGTGGCTTCACCAAGACCAGGGGCTTGTAAATAAGGTTCGACGCTGCCGGCGCCGAAAGGCAAACCGAGGCGGCGAATGTCTTTGCCGGTCTGCAACCAGTCCACCGAACCATGCAGCTTGGTGTAGCGCGCAACTCCTTCCAGATAGCGTGGCTCACCGCGAATACCAGGTGGGTTGTAGTGCATGTCCAGATCCAGACGCGAAGAGCGGAAGATCGGCATGAGGTTGCCCAGAAAACGGTCCAGCAGGTGCAGGCCAGCCAGCTCTGCTCCGGCTTCTATCAGCCGGTCGTAGTTGGTGGTAAAAATGTTCAGGCGATCACGAACCCCGGTGCGGCTTGCAAAGCTCATCAGAAAGGTGACCAGCGTATTGAAAGCCTGCTCGCGCCTTGCTTCTTCCGACGAAGCAATTGACGTTTCGTTTTTCAGTATCGAGGCTGAAAAATCCTCAAGGGTTTTTTCGATACGCTCTTTCAACGCTCCGCTCTTGTCCGATTCGACGATTTCCATGCCACGCAGTAGTTCGTTCGCAACACGCAGATCATCCTCGATATTGGCTTCCGCTCGACCCACCTTGGGCGCTTCTTTATCTGCCGCTGCGAAAATTTTCTGGCCTAAATCACCAAAGTCATATCCAGATCGATCCATTCCATGTGCACCAGAGCCCGTAGCAATACGGTGCACGGCATGGGTTATTCCGGAACCAATCAACAGCGAGAGGTGCTCCGACTGAACCAGAGAAGTAAGCCAAGGCTCGATGCGGTTTCGCAAGTCTTTCTGGTCGAACTCGTCGGACTTCAACCAGGAAGCATGGGTTCCCGCCTGTAGCCTAAAATTGTCGCCGTCCGACGCAAACTGAAGTGGCCCATGGTCATCTCGAACCTTGAGGATATTAAGCGGTTCTTTTTTCTCGCTCATTGTGAACTCCCTCCGGATACTCGCTGCTTCATCATGGCAATAATATTTTCCACTCTGCGCAGCAGGTCATCGTAGGTCATGATGTCGACCATGTTGGCGTATTTTCGGCGGATTATTTCGAAGTCAAAACGCTGCTCGTCAGTGAAGTCTTTGTCACGCCCCAGAAGGATCAGGGCCTTCGGGTTTGTTATCTTCATTTGAATATCGACCGGGAGCTCGCTCTTGTGCTTTTTGTATATTTCCTGCTCACCGGTACAACCCCACTTGCTGAGGTGGAACAGGTACTTTTCGGCTTGCATGACAGCTCCGGCCAGTTCGGTTCTCGGTGTATGGTTGTCCCGGTACTTGTGGCGAGATAGCAATGCATTTGAAAATGGCTTCTTGACCTCGATAATATCGACGCTTCCATTGGCATCAACCAGCATCAGGTCTATGTAGCGGTTGGTTGCCCGGCCCGGCTTCGAGTAAAAATCCTTGATCTGGACGTTTTCTAGAACAGCGATGTACTTGGGGAAGATGAAAAGCAACAGGTCCAGGATTTTCCTCTGCCAGTCCTTTTCCTGGTATTCCTCAGCTTCCCGCAGCATTTCTTTCAGCTCGGCGTGAATGTATTCGAACTTTTGCAGCTCGAAGGTCTCTATAAGACCTCCCGGAGATGAGGTGACAAGCCTGGACTTTTTCTCCAAGTATTTGTTGAGGTGCCGCTCTGCATCCGAAAGGGTTCCGAAATAATCCTTCAACACTCGGGCGATACGTGATCGGGCGTAGTGGGTCAGCTCAGTGCTTGTTGGGAATGTCTTCAGAAGTTGATCAAAATCGGCCAGCGGAATCGCGCTTTCGTCAGCGCCACCTACTGTGATGGGCTCATCGATCAACTCATCAATTTTGCGGAAAATCGAAATGTCCCGGTTGGCAACAAAAGTTCGCGGCTCCAGCTTCATTGCCCGGTCGAGCCGCAAATCGTACTTCAGCCCCAGAACATCTTTGTTAACTTTGTAATAGTCACCCTCGGATACGCCCAGTACGAATACGCGTTCACTGTCTTCGTCAATCTGGAACGGCTTGCCTATCGAGGCCAGACCGGCGTTTGTGAAGGTGAACGTTCTGCGCAGCGTGACGCTGCCATCCTGTCTGAGCTTTTCATCCAGCCAGCGGGTATCGTTAAATCGATCAGGCTGGTAAGTCAGCAGCAAGCGGGCTTGCTCCTTGAATATCCTGATCACAGCCTGCCTCCTCTGTCCGCGTTTATTTCGCCCACAGTAGTGTTGGTGCCCGACCAGAACTTTATGGCCAGGTCGGTGAAGGTGGCGAAATCATCGGAGCGGAAGTTACAGGTCATGCTCACCGGCTCCGCTCAACGGCCTTGGCCATCATGGCCATCTTCTCAGCTTCCGAATTGCCATCGACCAATCGGAGAAACGCGCCTCGATAGTTCGGCTTATGGGCGATCTCGAGCACGAAAGCAGTCGTTGAGACCACTTCGCCACCGATGCTGTCAAAGGCTCGCGCGCCCAAATGAGCCATCGACAAAATAGTGTGTTGATTGAGAATGCGGCCGCGCAAAGCCTCGAAGGAAGACAGAAACATCCAGCTCTGCATCGTGATCATGGCGACAGCGCCGCCAGTTACCGCCATATCCAGATTACGTTCTATGAACATGGCAAACAGGTCGGACTTGCTCTTTGGGTAGTTCTCCTTGGCCCAGGCGCCAAGCCGTCCATTCATACCCTTGCCGCCCATATAGGGCGGGTTGGCAACGACCACGGCGTAGCGCGGGCTCAAGGCTTCGGCCATGCGCAGTACTTTCAGTACTTTGCTGTGCGTGTCGGCCAGGAACAGGTTGCTCCCCAGGTTCTTTGTCTCCAGCTCGGCCAGCACGTCAGTCACGTTGGTAAGCTTGGGCAAGATCAGGGAGCCGAAGTTGTCAGCCTCCTCGAATTGTTGCAAGGTTTCACGTAAGCCCTGGGTGAACAGGTCGCGGCCCACGGCGCTCATGTACTCTTCCAGTTCTTCTGGAGTGAAGCTAACTTTTTCCAACACGCAGATGTTGGGCTTGATGCCTTTGTTGAAAAAACGCCGCTGACGCGCTCGAGCTTTCATGGTCAGAGCGAAGGCGGCTAGCTCACCGGCGCGCTCATCCAGCTCAATACCGTAAAGGTTGTGTGTCAGAATCTTTTCCGGGATTTCGGATGGCTCGTAGCCTTCTTCTTCATAAATGGCGTAGAGCAGATCGAAAGCATAGGTCAGCATATGGCCGGAGCCGCAGGCTGGGTCGCAAACCTTGAGCTCTTCCGGGCCTTCGATTTTCAGAAAATCGGCCTCAGTCTCCTCCGGAGGAATGTAATACTCCATCTGGTGCACCAAGGCTGAATTTGGTCTGTTAAGCATCCACAAGCGGCCGAGCGAGTTATCCACCAGGTATCGCACAATCCAGTGGGGTGTGAAAAGCTGGGTGGCGGCGGGGATATTGGCCGGTTTGATTTTCTGATTCTTCTTCAGCGCCTCAAATACTTGATCCTTTTTCTCGGATATATAGAACTGGTACAACCAGCCGATCACCTCGACATCCTCACACGCGTCTGGTGTCATCGCCTCGCGGGTGTAAGCGAGAATAGAGTTGCCCGAGAGCAGATCATCCGGCATCAGTAACTCTGTGTAGTCATCGATGCGCTCGAACAGGAACGGCATGGCGCTGTACCAATAGTTACAGGCGGCTACGACCAGTAAGCGATAGGCTTCCCCTTGGGGATCCTGGCTGGGCATTTTGCCATCGAGCAGGGCGAAGACCCGTTTTCGGGTATTTTCCACGACCATCTCTTCATCGATATGGCCCATCTTGGCATCCGCCAGGATCTCTGGTTGGAACTGCCCCTCGGCGGGCGAGACCACGCCGATGCGGTTATATCGGTTCACGTCCATAAACCGCAGGGCTACGAGCCGGTTGAACCAGATATACGCCACCCGCTCGACAACCTGCTCTTTACCCTGCTCGGCTATCGCCTCTTCCAGCTTTTTGATGGCCAATGGGCTTTCCCGCCGGGCGGGGCTTTCTTCGGCCAATACCAGCTTTAGCTTGGCGCCGACCTGTTCAATCAGGCTGCGGCGGGCGAACTGGGCGAATTTTCTGAGTTTTGCAGTTTCCATCGATTCATGCCTTGGTTTTGATCGTGACCGAGCGATATACGCTGACGCATAAATGAGCGTATATAATTACGCTGAGCGCATAAATTAACGCGCGCGCTTGTAAATAGCTCCTTTACGCTCGCCTATTTGCTCGATTTCTCCCCTTTTCTTCAATCTGGCCAACAACTTGTAGGCTTGATCCGGGCTGATATGGCACAGCTCAACCACGTCAGCACGTTTGATGCTGCCGTGCGTATCAATAAAGCTCATGACCATCTGCTCTTGCTGGATAGGATCAAACCCTGCCTGGCGTACATAGGCGGCCTTTTGCCCCGCCCCTTGATATACCTTGGCGCCCAAGGTGTAGGTGCGGCCCTTGCCGGTTCCGTGGGCTTCCACCATGCCGGCCTCCACCAGTTTCTCCAGGGTGCCCCGGACCACGGTTTCCGGCTTCTGCACCGACTTGGCCAGGTCCGCTGTTCTTAAACGCCGCTCATTGCGCAGCCGGGACAGGATAATCAGGCTGTCGATGGGCATGGCGGCGCCGGTCTGTTCCTCGCGCTCGACGATCATGCGCAGGAATTCGGCGTCCGCGTCCGCTGCGCTCATGCGCACGGAGACGGTGTGAGCGGACGACATGGAGTAGTCGGGGGCGGTGCGCCCGTAACGGAGCATACCCTCGAAGATCCGGTCGATGCCCCGGCCAGTGCGTTCGGCAAGGCCGATGCGCTTGATAATGTCAGCCAGCAAGGGGTTACGGGAGCGAGGGTCGGCCACCAGCAGGTTGTCCAGGTTGACGCCCTCCACAAAACCACCGGGATTGCTGATGCTCAGGCCGTCGTCGTCCAGTTTGACGTGCACGGCGCCCAAGGCACTGTAGTCGCGGTGAACCAGAGCGTTTACGAAGGCTTCCCGGAAGGCCCGACGGTCGAAGTTGGGGATGGGCACGCGAAACAGCCCGACCTGAATCTCCTCTTCCTCCACCCGGGCCCGGAACAGCACTTCGACCTCTTCGAAGGTCTCCAGCAGTGGTTTGCGGTAGAACTCATTGACCAGGACATCGGTACCGCGCAGCACCTGGAAGGCTACCTCGTGGGAGGGCAGGTGTTGCCGGAGCTGCATTTCGTTCCCCAGCAGCAACAGGCCTGCAACCGTGGGGCGGCGCATGCCTCCCACGCTCACAGTCAGCCCCAGGGCGCCGTCCAGCTCATCGTCCGCCAGAGGCATCAGGCTCTGGTCGCCGCCGTACTTCTTGATGGCGTTGCGGATCCGGATGCGCTGAATCGGGTCCAGATCCTCAACCGCCAGGTTTTCCACTGGTAGGGCGGAGGGGTCGGTTACCCCCAGGCTGGACTGGCGCTGAACAAACTCATGGGGGTAGAAGGGCACGGCCTCTGGAGTGCCGTCCATCCTCAGGCGCCGACGTTGCAGCAGGCCATCCGAGGTGGACACCAGCTGCCGGGACTTGGGCACCTGGATCCTGGCGATGGGTTGCCCTTCCAGCTCCAGGGCCTCAACGCGCACAGCCAACGAGGGGATGGTCTTGTTGGCAATCAGTGCGGGCAGGCCAGCGAGGTTGCGGTGGTTGGCATGCAGCCCAGTCGGGGTGCCATCGTCTTCTACGCCCAGGAAAAGGTCGCCGCCCTCGGTGTTGGCCAGGGCCACCACCGCGGCCACCAGATCCCGGTCCGGTAGGCTTTTGACGTCGCTCTTGAACTCGACGGCGAGGCTCTCTCCGCCGTGAATGAGTGTCCGGATTTCCTGTTCGGCTTGGTGCATGGCTATCCCCAACATCGACCGGTTAGACGGTTCGGCATGCTTAAATCTGAACCTTGCGGCCTTGCTGGACTTCAAGCAGCAGGGCCTCGCGCAGGGCATTCAGGTATCGGTCTACATCACCCTCGTCGGCCAACCAGGCCTTGTCGAACGCGACACGGAGGTTGCGGGTGTGAACGTAGTCGGCGGGCGATTCCTTGACCTCGGGAGTCCCCCCGTTATCCTGGTCTTCACTCTGGCTACCCGGAGGCTGCTGGGAGTCGTCTGCCGGTGCTGATTTCTGATTGGCCAGCGCCACCATTTTGCCCAGCAGCTTCTGGTAGCCCTCTTCTTCAAAGTACCGGGTACGGTCCTTGATCACGGCAATCAGGCGCTCCTGCCCAATGTAATCGACCAGATCCCGGAACGGTTTGTTGAGCTCATCCTGACGCGGCTCCGGCAGGGACTGATATTCGTCCATGCTTTGCATGCGTTCCTGCATGGTCTTCAGGGAGGTTTCTGCCTGAGCTCGGGTTTGCTGCACTTTCTCGTCGGTGCGCTCCTGCAGGCTATCCAGTTGGCCCTTGAGCTGCTGAATGCGATTCCCTTTGTAGCAGTTGGGGTCGTTCAGGATGGTGCGGATCTGCTCGATCTCGTCCCCAGACACATAAATGAAGTTGGGCTCCTGGCTCTGCAGGAAGGACCGAGCCTGGTTGTAGATGTCTTTTTGTGAACCGCCCATAAACTTGCGGATGGGGTCGATGACATCCTCTTTCAGGTCCAGCAGCTGGTCTTCCTGCTTGCCCAATTCCGTCAGGTGCCAGGTGTAGGGCTTTCCGGCGACCTCTTTCAGCGTCACCAGGGCAGGTTTCAAGGCATTGAGAAACGGGTACTGATCGACCTGCGCTATCCGCCGATCCAGGTCGTGGTACATGTCCTGGAAGGCTTCGCCGGCCTCTTTACCCAGGGCCTTGGCTTCGCTGCTGCGGGGCGGGCAGTCGAAGAAGTCCTCGTAGAACGACTTGAGGGCTCGGACCTGAGAGGCGGTGAACTCAATCTGTGGTTCCAGCACCACGTTGCCGTGGCCGTGAGTGTTACGCAGGGCGCGCTCCAACCCGCTGTCCTCCAGGATGTTACCGTCGAGACGAACTTCCACCTTGCCACGGGCACACAGGTTGGCCAGCGTGCAGAGAATCGCGGCGTAATACCAGCCGTAGGGTTTGCGTTCGAACTTTTCCAGCAGGCTCTTGAGGGTGGTGCGGACACCGCCCCGATTGTTGCTCTGAATGAATGCCAGCACCTCCTGCTCGGATTCCGCCAGGGCCGTGGCGTCATTACCGAAAAGGCCATCGTCTGTGCGGTTGAGGCAATTGCTGATGTCGTTTTCCGTGTAGGAAACGCCGCGCAACATGCGGAGGTTGGGGTAAGCCCGTGAAATCAGCTCATGGAAGCCCCGAATAATGCGGGTCTGGGGGTCCTCATTCGCCACTTCCACATCGGCGCCGCCAATGAGCAACTTGGACTTGCCAATGAGGGTCTGAACCTGCTGCCGGAGCCTGGCCTCGCGCTCACGGTTCTGAAAGCCCTTGTCATTCAGGATCCGCTTAACGGCTTCCTGCTGGGTAACGGAAATGTTCTGCTTGATGTACTTCTCGGTGCGCTTGAACATGAGCAGATCGCGCACCAGGCGCTCGTCCGACGGCATGAGCACGAACAGCTCGTCCGCCTTGTAGGTCGAGGCTGTGCGTAGCATCTGCTCGTTGTCAGTATGCTCGTGGAACGGGCTGATGACATTGATCGAGAGCTCGTATTCACGCCCATGCAGACGATCATCCAGTTTGCGCGAATAGGAGTAGTCCTGCCCCTGGTTTTGGGAGGAGCCGGCGTCATAGCGGATTTTGCGCTGTTTTATAACAAAGTCGAAAACGATCTTTTCCAGCTCGTCCGCAACGTCCGATGACTCAACCTCTGTGTTCTTGATCTCCTGCTCGACGTCCTTTTCCTCGTCCGTCAGGTACTCGTACTGGTCGCCGTTGCGCTGTATGTAGGTCTGTTGCTCCAGAAGGCTCAGGGCTTCTTCGACCTTGGTGCGAAGTGCCGGCAGATCCTGATCGAAGGCATCCAGCATCAGCACGCAAAGGTTGCGCACCGTGGGCTTGAATTCCTTGACATATTTGACCAGGAACAGGGCCTTCAGCAGCCGGATGGCGAAGGCATTATCGAGGTGGTTCTCGGCCTGAATAATCGCCCGCTGTATTTGTGATTTCAGTGCAGAGCGGATGCCTTCAAACATCAGGTCAAAGGTGGCCAGCTGGCCCACCTCATGGTTGCCGATGTGGATGGCCACCTGCTGGAAAACACCCAGCATGGAGCGCTCACCGACGGAACTGTGTTTACCCTCGAAGGCGTTGTGCTGCGACAGGTTCTGGATCGCCGATTGAAACAGCGCGAACTGGTAGGGGACGAAGGGGTAGCTGTGGATGAAGTGGTCCCTGTCCCGGAAGTTCCGGTAGGTGGCCGATCCATCCGCGAAGTCAAACAGGGTTTTGAAGTTGTTCGCCTGCGAGTGATAGACGTCCGACAGCTGATTGACGCCTTCTTCGGTCTTGGTTAGCAGGCGCTTCTGGATGACCTCCGCCACGTCCGCACTGGACAGCTTCATACGGTTATTGAACCGTGCCTGAATTTTCGAGAAGTCGTGGCCCTGCTGCTTGCCCATTTCGCCAACCACGTTTTTCATTTCTTCCTGGGCGGTGACGATAATCCAGGCCCGGCCCCGACACTTGGTGGCGAGGCTCTCGGCAATGGTTTGCAGGTTGGTCATCAGCTTGGTGTTGTCGGCAATGTACTGGCCGACCTCGTCCACAAAGAAGTTCAGGCGGAACTCTTTGTGGCCACCCTCTTTTGCCTGCTTCTCGATATAGGTGTTCACATTGTCCGCGAAGTCTTCAATTGAAACGCGGTATTCGCTGCGGTACTTGTCCAGAATGCCCGCTGCCGACTGCGGGTCGCCACCGGTCACAGCGGCGTAGGCTTTGGCAATATTCGGGCCTTCCAGAAGGGCTTGCTCCCGGCCTTTCTGCCAGGGGCGACCGGCGATGGCCTCGTACTCGGCTTTGAACTGTTCGTACAGGCCACGGCCGTCCAGATCGCGCTCAAACTGGGCAATGTGCCCTTGTTTGCCGTAGTAGCCGCACATTTCGTCGAAGACTTTAACGAACACGGCCAGAAGCGCATCGATTTGGGTTTTGCTGATGACATCGGCTTTCTGGTCGATGTTGAACAGAATGCTCTTCGCCGGAATTGAGACAGCTCGCTTCAGGTCGCCCCGGAGAATTTCATTCTCACTGCACTTGGGAAGGAACAGGTCCAGGGTAGTAGCACCGTCCATCTCCCGGTTTTCAAGCAGAAGGGCCAGCATCTTGAGGAGGTGCGACTTACCTGAGCCGAAGAAGCCGGATACCCAGACCCCGTTCGCCCCTTCGTAATTGTTGTAAGCGTCCAGGAACTCTTCGAGGCGTTTCTCGACTTCGTTGGTCAGTACGTATTCTTCAATTTCGAGGCGAAGACTGGCTTCATCGTCGGCTTTGATAACGCCTTCAATGGGGCGGTCAACGGGCTTTAGAAAAATATTCTTCAATGTCATTGTACTTTCCCTTAATGATTACGCCTCGAATCGTATCGTCCGCTCAGGCTTCGTAATGAAAGATGTTGAACGCACGGTAGTACTTGTCGTCATGCAGCCTGCCGAACAGATCCAGAGATGCACCGGTTTCCAGCGAGTGGGTATAGGAGCCCGGGAAGAACATCACCGTTGGCTGGTCTTTGGCGGTGCTCTGCAAGTTGTTGAGCACGTTGTGGGAGCGTATGTAGGGGAAGACCTCGCCCACCCCTGAGAGAAACAGCACGTCAAACTCAACGGACTGGAGTTTTGCCGCAATAGCGGGCACCAAATGGGCTTCCGGGTCCAGCACTCCCTGTAGCAGTTCTTTCAGCTGATCCTTTGAAACCGTGGGCTCGAGCTCTAACACCTGCTCCCAGATGTCTCTTTCTTTCAAAATATCGACGGCCAGGTCATACAGATTGATGCTCAGGATCCGGATGCCCGCCTGCTCCAGCCGGTTAACCAACTGCCTCTGAAGACGCTCCATCTCGACCGCTTCTTCAGGCCGGTAGGGGCAGATGAAGAAAGGCACTTCATTACCCAGTCCCTGTTTGTTCAGGAACCGCTGGCCGGAAACCACGCTAAACAGGTGCTGTAGTCGCTCCTGCATCGGCATTTTGGCAATGTCCTTTTTCAAGCTGACATCCCCCTGATATCGGATTCATAGACTGGGAAGTAGAAAAACTCGTCAGGATTGTTCTGACGCAGCAACTCAACCAGCCTGGGGCTTAGCAGAACTGCGTTTATGGTTTTGTCCTTAGCTAACAACCCTGCCTCCCGCAGCATTCTGAACAGGACCTGCCGCAATTTATCGCGCGTTGAGGCGCTGGCATTATCAAGCTCGTCATGCCACTCCGATTTACGGTTGTAGAAGGCATCGAAATCCTCAAAACTGAGATCCAGCTTCATCGCGACAAACCGTTCGTGTAGTACTTCCACCGCAAAGTCCGCGATAAAGCGGTACAGGCGGCACACCGCAACCCACAGAAGGTGAGCCTGGTCCTGGTGGTTTGCCTCGGCCAGGAAAGTCAGTTCGCTTTCGGTCAACGTCTTCAGGCGTGCAATCGCCTCTCTACAGGTGCGCTTTGCCGTGCTTTCCGTTCTGGCCTGTAGCAGGTTGTCATGCAGCGCTTGAGCACGCACCTCATCCCAGTCACGGAGCGACAGGTACAGCTCGGCCAGCTTCACCGATTCGCGGTGATACAGGCTGCCGGACGTGAAGGAGATGCGATACCGGCCTTGGGTCATTCGGAACGTTCACCCTTGCTCGTCTCGGCGGCGCCACCGCCCTTGACCCACTCATCCACTTCGACTTTTTTGAACTTCCAAAACCGCCCCATGCGGTGGGCGGGCATTGCGTGCTTGTCGATCCAGCGGTACACGGTGTCATTGCTGACACCGAGGTGCTTGCCTATTTCGTCTACGGATAACCAGCGATCTTCCATCTCGGCCATGTTTTCGCTTCCTATGGGCGATGGTGTTGCCACCTTATCTGAGGCGGCACGGTCTCATGGGCGGAACAGCCCTACACTACATTGACTGATCAATATATAGAGGTACCACGCTGCATTCAACCGATTTGACCCGGATAGACCAGCAAAGAACGGCATATATAGCCACCTGAAATCTGGGCGATCCCATCAATAGCCCCACGCAATCAACACCTGCGGTGTGAGCGGCATGCCTTTTACCGCCAAACAGCCCTCATCCCTCCTCGCTTGAGGGGCTTGCACTCCCGCTGGCAGCCTCCTTCAGTCCACCGAGGTGCTCCTCCAGATCTTTCAGGAGGCGTTCGCTTTTCCGCACGATTCGACAAAGCTCCGCCTGGTTGGCATTGAGCCTTCGCAACATTTCTAAGCCGGCCTCAGTTTCCATGATGAGCGGTTGCTCCCAGTCCTGGGCCCGCGTGAAGGCTGGTTTGTGATATCGGAACCGACCTTCTTTGCGGATGTACTCACTGAACACTGATCGGCCCTCGCCGCTCTTCTTCGGGGCAAAGCGGTTGTAGTACCAGGACAACTCCAGCTTTCTTTTCCGGAGTCGGACGCGGCAACCGTAGTGGCCGGGATACCCCGGTGTACTGTCAGTGCGATGCGCGATGTTGTGGGACCAGAAGTGGTCACAGAGACGCTGCGCCAGATAGCGGTACCTGGCTTGCTCCACGTTTGCTTGTTGATGAATCGCGGCCAGAAATTGCCGGCATTGCTTGATGGCGGCTTCGGTGCCACGACGATGGTTCACGTTTTGGGCTCGGCTCACCGCTTCCCACTCTTCGCAGATTTCCTGGTGAGTCATTCGTTTGCTCATGGCTGGCTCCTTTTTGAAACGTCACCAGCGATCCTAATCGCACGATGGGTCAGAGCTGCCACGTGCTTTTGTCCTTTTTGGACGCAAAGGCGAGTCCAGAGCTGATTTTTGCCTCCAGGCCGTGGGGCCTTTCCAATTCCTATCCACGTAACTAACTGATTTGGGACTTTCGCATTGCGTTTCCCTGCCCGACGGCATAGGTAGCATGGGCTGAAAGCGTCGTGTACCGGTACTTATTTGGGACCCTGGCCTCCCACCTCAGTGACAACACCGATATCCGGTGGCTTGATGGAACCGGGCTGATTGTCGTCGCTACAACAATTCCCGCTATTTCCTCGCAACACTTACAAGGGGCTTGGAAGAGGCCTTTTGGAGCCCCGGTGTGATACGGGGATAACCCGTGAAGTAACAGGGCCTCGAAAAGGCTCTTTAAGAGGCTGTTTTGATCACGTCCAGCATTGACTTTCACATGTGAAAGTTAATGAGCATTACCGCTTCACAAAATGATGCCGTGATGGTGGCGGGTGACAGCGGCCGTTCACATTTTCACCAGATTTCGCCCAAAAACCGATGAGGCTCCCATGAAAGCCGCCCTAATGAAAGAAATTAACCTTTAATTTCAGCCATTTATAATTTTTTCTCTTTGCGCCCCAAATGGCCAATTCCGCGGTTCTGGTCCTGACTCCTGATTACTAATAATCACTCCTGCCGTTAATCAACGAACCAGGAGTAGATAATGAAACACATGTTTTCCAGCGAGACCAGCGAGCGCTTGCTCACATATGAAGAATTGTGCGCCGTCACTCAGCTATCGCAAGCCACGCTGCGTCGGTACGTCCGATCAGGTCGCTTCCCCGCCCCCATCAAGCCCAACCCCACTGGGCGAGCCGTCAGATTTCGAATTCAGGATGTTCGTGACTGGCTGGACCGGTTATGACGGAGGTGCAAATGAAATTTCAGCTGAGGGATTCCGGCTTGTACAGCTACAGCTCTGAGCAGTGGCACTGGCTTGGCGGCTGGCTAGAGGTTGTCGCCCGGACTCGTCTTACCGGAAAGAAGCACGGTCACGGCGTGCTACTACAATGGAAAAACTTTGATAACGCCATGCTGAGGGAGGTGGTTTACGCCCGCGACCTGCACGGTGAGAACGCTCGTCAGATAAAAGAGCTTTTTGTCGACACGGGTTATCCGCTTAAGCCCGGCAACGCAGCTTGGTCGCAGATATTGCAATATTTGCTTGAGGCGATGGCAAAAGCGCCGCCGGCGACCACCGTCGACCGCACCGGCTGGCATGGCCCCATTTTCGCAACGAGTAGTTGGACGGCAGGTCAGGCGGATGAGCAGCATCACTTCGTTGGGCAGTTATCAACCGACCACATTTTGTCAGAAAAGGGCTCTCTCCAAGATTGGCAGGCTCACGTAGGCCGCCTTTGCGCTGGAAACTCTTTAGCGGTATTCAGCGTCGGCGTGGCATTGGCTGCACCGCTGTTGCAACCCGCTGACCTTGAAAACGGCGCTTATCACTTCGGCGGCCACTCCGGATCTGGAAAAACTACTTTATTGCAAATCGCTACCAGCGTTTGTGGCGCCCAGACGTTCATGCGTAGTTGGATATCGACGTCCAACGGACTGGCGGCAGTATCTGCAGTGCATAATGACATGCTGCTGGCACTCGATGAGATCGGCTTAGGCAAGCCTGAAGATGTTGATGTAGCCACTTATCAAATCCTTAACGGTACGAGCAAATTACGCGCCCAGAAAACCGGAGACCTTGCCCCTCAAACGCACTGGCGAACGCTGGGCCTCAGCTCGGGAGAAATCTGGCTTTCAGAGATTTTTCAACAACTCGGGAAGCCTGTAAGAGCGGGGCAAAAAACTCGCCTGGTTGAAATACCCGTTTTTGGGAAGTATGGCGCTTTTGATGATTTGCATGGGCTTCCGAGCTCTCAGGAGCTGGTAGACACACTAAAAAAGCACACGAAGAAATACTACGGTGCGCTATTCCGAGAATGGATAGAACGCCTGACCGACGACATTGATGAGCTACCTATATACATCCAGCGGGAAACTAAAAAGCTGCTGGACACCTGGGTCACTCCACATATGGCTTCCCAGGTAATCCGCGTGCTCAAGCGCTTTGCTCTCGTAGCCATAGCATTGTGTCTAGCCTGCAGAAATTATCTGCTGCCTTGGACGGAAACCAGCTCAGTGCAGGCAGTCGAGAGAGTCATAGCTGCATGGCTTCAGCGTCGTGGACATGTTTTTGACGCTGAGGAACATAGTATCCTGATTCGTCTACGTGACGCAGTCGAGCGCTGGAACCACAGATTCTCAAAATTCGAACGCGGGCACTATGGGAGACTGTTGGGCTTTAGGCGAGAGGTAAGCGGCGAGCTCCAATGGCTAGTCAGAAGGGAGACTTTCCTCAAAGAGCTAGGCTTACCGAGCCGGTACAGGGCCGACATTGAGCCCCTTTTTCAGAGGGGTTTTCTGGAGACAAACGAGCAAAACCGTGGAACACTGAAAGTCACGCTTCCGGACCGCTCCGAGCGCTTTTTTGCCGTCTGGCCCGATAGAGTGCGAACGTACTGGCAGAGTGTTCCAAATGGAGACACCCTTTCCCAGTTTCCCACTTTTCCCAGCGACAACCCGGAGGTGGTAGAGGATGAGTGACAAAATCTTCAGCCCGCCTCCGGAAGAGCTGCGAGCCAGGTTGCTGGCTCTTTCGGGACAGTGCGAGCGACTGGTCAGAGAGCCGGATCGCCGTGCGATTACCGGCGTCAGCCGAACTCAGTGGTGGTCGCTGGAGCGAAAGCAGGTTGCTCCGGCACGGCTCAAGCTGGGCTGTAACTCGGTGGCATGGCGGCTGTCGGATTTGCTAGCATGGATTGAGCAGCAAGGGGCCTGAAGGGGCCCCTTACTCTCCAGAACTAGCCTCACCTCTAACAATCGGGGCAAGCCACTCACAGAGCGCCTCGTGAGCCGCTCGCCGTTCCTCAAAGTATCCATGCTTGTTATAAACACGGTCTGTCCTGTTGCCGGGCAGCTGGTTCAGGCAGCGCTGGGCCAGATTGTCATCAAAACCAAGCTGCCCTAGTTTTGTTCTGGCGGTGCCACGCAGGTCGTGAACGCGACGTTTATCAAACGAGAAGAGCTTTTTCTCAAAGAGCTTCTTGAGCGCATGGTTCAGCGTATTCTCGCATACGTGCGGAGTCCGTGCTTTTTTGCTGATCCTGCGAGCTGGGAAGACCCACTCACTCCCACAGGAGCGTACTTTCAGTTCATTCAACCATTCCACGGCGGGTTCCGCCAACGGGATATCGATGGCCCTTCTCTTTTTGGTCCTTTCCTCGGGCAGGTACCAGATACGGTTCTCCAGATCGAATTCCGACCAAGGCGCGGCCAAAAGCTCCATCTTTCTCGTACAAGTCGCTATCAGCAACGCGCAGGCCAAGTAGTTCTCTCGACTGAACTGCGCCGGAATCACCCTAAGTTTGGTAAAGAACTCGGTGACTTCGTCTTCATTCATTGGGTAGTTGGCGGCCTTCTCCTCCCCGCCGGCGTCCCTGGGGCGGAATGGCGAAGCTGGATTGAACCTGGTGACGTCCAGTTTGATGCCATGATCAAACAGGTTCCTCAGCAGGCGCATCAAGTCATTTGAGAGGGTCGGGCGAGGCTTATTGTCCTCATAGCCATTGGCCACGTCGCGCAGGATTTCGCTGATATCCACTGGCCGGATCTTTTCAAGTTCCACCTTTCCGATGCGCCAGGCGACCTCACGCTCGTACAGGCTCTTCTCTTTATGGTGGGACGCGATTTCTCGTTTGCGAAGCTCGTAGTAGTCCGCGTACAGGTCATTGAGCGTTTTGAAGGGGTTTTGGTTGACCCTCTGCCGCTCCTGAACCGGGTCAGCACCCTCACGCTTGATCGCCAACCTCAGCTTCGCCGCCTCATCACGGGCGTCGGCCAATGACCAGTCGTCCACCTTGCCGATGGTGTATTCGCGCCGGAGCTTGGTAGCTGGCGTGGTGTATCGCAGCATCCAGTAAGCGTCGCCGCGCTTCGGGGTCATGAGGTAGAGGCCATTGCCGTCGGCATGTCGCACGGATGGCTTCTCTTTGATCAGTTTCTTGACGGTCTTGTCGTGTAGCTTGCCCACTTTCCTGCCTTAAAAAAATTGGGGAGTACAATCTCGCTGATACAATATAGCGAGAAAATACTCCCCAATCTACTACCCACCACTACCCAAACTTGGCAGAACTTACACGAACGCGGTGACCGTCAAAATTACATAACCATTTGATTTTTAAAGAGCTAAAGAACAACGACAAACACCCAAGAACATCACTCTATGTTTTGAATCTGCTCCCGCATCTGCTCGATCAACACCTTCAGCTCCACCGCGCAGCGGGTGGTCTCTGCCACCACGGATTTCGATGAGAGCGTATTCGCTTCGCGGTTGAGCTCCTGCATCAGGAAGTCCAAGCGGCGGCCTTTGGGGCCTTTTTGGGCGAGCTGGTGGCGCACTTCGTCGATATGCGCGGTGAGGCGGTCCAGCTCTTCGTCCACGTCGGCTTTTTGGGCCACCAGTACCAGCTCGGCTTCCAGACGCTGGGGGTCGAGTTCGGTTTTGGCGATGTCTAAACGCTCTAGCAGTTGGGCACGTTGGCGCTCCAAAATCTGCGGCAGCAGGCTGCGTACGGTGGCCACTTGCTCGCTGACCGCCTCCAGGCGGGTGGTGATCATCTCGGCGAGCTTGTCGCCTTCGCGGGCGCGGGCGTCGATCAGCTCGTCCAGGGCTTGGTCAAACAGCGCGTTGGCGGCGGCTTTGATGGCGTCTTGGTCGAGGTGCTGGGTTTCCATCACGCCGGGCTGGTTGAGCAGTGCTAGCGTGGTGGGCGGCACGGCGCCGGGCACCTGCTGCTGAATGGCGACCAGGGCATCGGCTATCTCTTTTAGTCGCTGGGCGTTCACGGCCGGTGCTTGGGCGGTATCAGCGCTCTCAAAGCGTACGCTGCACTCCACCTTGCCACGCGCCAGGCGCGTGCGCAGCGCTTCGCGCAGCACCGGCTCTAGATCCCGCAGGCTTTCGTGTAGGCGAAAGTGCGGCTCTAGGTAGCGCTGGTTCACCGAGCGAATCTCGACCTGCAGGGTGCCAAACGGGGCGGCCTGCTCGGTGCGGGCGAAAGCGGTCATGCTATGTACGTGGCGGGAAGCGGCCATAAGTGAGCATCCTATCCATCAATGTGATTCCGGACAGTCTAACCGATAGGCCCATCCACGCACGCTCAGACGTGTACAATAGAGGGCTTTCCACTTTTAACATGATGTGAGGTGCTATGCGTCCTGATGTTGTTCGCCCCAGCGGTCGCGAGGCCGACCAGCTCCGTGAGATTCGCTTGACCCGTGACTACACCCGCCATGCGGAAGGCTCCGTGCTGGTGGAGTTTGGCGATACCAAGGTGCTGTGCAACGCGAGCGTGGAAGCGGGCGTGCCGCGCTGGCTGCGAGGTAAGAATCAGGGCTGGATTACCGCCGAGTACGGCATGCTGCCCCGCGCTACCCACTCCCGCAGCGGCCGCGAAGCGACCCACGGCAAACAGGGTGGCCGCACGCTGGAGATTCAGCGGCTGATTGGCCGCAGCCTGCGTGCAGCGGTGAATTTGAAGAAACTGGGCGAATTCACCATTACCGTGGATTGCGATGTCATCCAAGCCGATGGTGGCACGCGTACGGCGGCGATTACCGGTGGCTGCGTGGCGCTGGTGGACGCGATTCGCTATCTGCAGCGGGAGAAGAAGATCAAAGGCGACCCCTTCAAGCAGCTGGTCAGCGCGATCTCGGTGGGTATTTACAAGGGCGTGCCAGTGCTGGACCTGGACTATCCCGAAGACAGCAAGGCCGACACCGACCTGAACGTGGTGATGACTGAAGACGCTGAGCTGATCGAAGTGCAAGGCACGGCGGAAGCGGGCGCGTTCAGCCGTAAAGAGCTGAATGCCATGCTGGACCTAGCCGAAAAAGCCGGTAATGAGCTGCGCGAGAAGCAGCGTGAAGCACTGGGCATTCGACCTTGAGCGAGCCAAACGCAACAGGCCAGCGGTAAGCTGGCCGGTTGGCGGTGCGACGCGGGAAGTAGCTAACGCTTAAAGCGCTAGATCGTACTCGACGATCAGCGGTGCGAACTCGGAGAAGGTCGCATCGTAATCGATCCACGCGTCGACCACGTGACGACGGAAGTTGGGGCCGACCAGCTGGTAGTCGATCCGCCAGCCCTCTTGGCGATCACGGGGCACGTCTTGGTCAAGCTTGGGCCACCAGGTGTATTCGCCAGCGTCGCGATTGATTTCGCGGAAGGTGTCGATAAAGCCGGTGGGGCCAAGCACCTGGTCCATCCAGGCACGCTCTTCCGGGCGGAAACCGGAGGTGAGCTGGTTGTCCGACCAGTTGGCCAAATCGACGGTTTTGTGGGCAATGTGCCAGGTGCCGCAGATGATGTATTCGCGGCGCTTGCGCGACATCTTCGTCAGGTACTCTTGGTACTGCTCCATGAACGCCTGTTTGGCTTTTTGGTCGCTGCCATCGGGCATCAGGAAGGTGGCAATACTGAAGCGGTCGTAGTCCGCCTGCAGAAAGCGCCCTTCGTGATCGCACTGAGGGAATCCCAGGCCGTACATGATGGCTTTAGGAATTTTGCGGCAATAGAGTGCCACGCCGGCGAAACCATCCTCCTCGGCATCCAGGAAGTAGCCTTCATAGCCTTCCGGATAGAGGATATGGTCTCCCAGTTCGAAACTTTTCGCCTTGATGTTCTGCACGCAGACCACGTCGGCATCCTGCTGAGCCAGCCAGTCCAGGAAGCCACGGTCGACGGCATCACGTATACCATTGACATTGATGCTGGCAATTTTCATAAATCGTCCCTTTTGCGTCGCTGCTGTATGATACCCGACGTTTAGACGTTTGGGTAAATAGACAAACCAAATCTTGCTATTTAGCCCCGTTTTATTGTTGCGTTTGACTTACATTCTTATCGACCACCCCTACCGACAAGAGAACACCGCCGTGGCCACCACTCTACAACCCTACCAACGCGATTTCATTGCCTTCGCTATTGAGCAGGGCGTGCTCAAGTTTGGCGAGTTCACGCTGAAGTCGGGGCGAGTAAGCCCTTACTTTTTCAACGCCGGGCTGTTCCAAACGGGCCGCGCGCTGGCCAAACTGGGCCGCTTTTACGCCCAGGCGATCGTCGATAGCGGTTTACGAACGGACGTACTATTTGGCCCGGCCTACAAGGGCATTCCGCTGGCGGCGGTCACCGCGGCGGCCCTGGCCGACCACCATGACCGCGACATGCCCTACGCGTTCAACCGCAAAGAGGCCAAGACCCACGGCGAAGGCGGCAACATCGTAGGGGCTCCGCTGGCCGGTGATATCTTGATCATCGATGACGTGATCACCGCAGGGACCGCCATCCGTGAAGTGATGAGTCTGATCGAGCAAAGCGGCGCGCGGGCAGGCGGGGTGATCATCGCCCTCGACCGACAGGAGCGCGGCCAGGGGGAACAGAGCGCCATTCAAGAAGTGCAGGCGCAGTACGGCATGCCGGTGGTCAGCATCGTCACCCTCGAACAAGTGCTCACGTATTTGGAAGAGCACGCAGGCGGCGAGATGCTCGCCTACGCTGATGCGGTACGCGCTTACCGCGACCAGTACGGTATTGCCGGGTAAAGCTAGATCGCGAGGGCGCCAGCGTAATTCTGCTGGCGCCACGCCTCATAACTCACCACCGCTACCGCGTTGGAGAGATTCAAACTACGGTTATTGGGCTGCATGGGAATACGCAGTTTATGCTCGGCAGGCAGCATGGCGTGCACCTCAGGGGAAAGCCCGGCGGTTTCCGAACCAAATAGCAGCACATCCCCCGGTGCGAAGTTGGCATCGCTGTGGGCGCGGGTGCCCTTGGTGGTAATCGCCCAGATGGTGCGCCCCTGCATGGCGGTGTAAAACGCCGTAAAATCCGCGTGTCGGGTCACGTTGGCGAGGTCGCGGTAGTCTAATCCCGCGCGGCGCAGCTTTTTCTCTTCGAGATCGAAGCCTAGCGGCTCGATCAAATGGAGTCGGCAGCCGTTGTTCGCCACCAGGCGCATAATGTTGCCCGTATTGGGAGCCATCCGCGGCTCGAATAGCGCTACTTCAAACATCACCACCTGCCTATGAGTTACCTGCTGTATTTGCCCGCTGCGCCTTCGTCAGCGCCGCTGATTGTAATGGAAATCGCTCCGAAACACTTGTAGAGGTCACCCTTCGCCATGACGCCCCAACCGCCAAAGAGCATTCTTAGCCGTATCAAAGGGCTCAACCCACGCCAGCAAGAGGCGGTGCGCTACATCGATGGCCCCTGCCTGGTGTTGGCGGGCGCGGGGTCGGGCAAAACCAGCGTGATCACCACCAAGATTGCCTACCTCGTGCAAGAGTGCGGCATGAGCGCCCGCAAAATCGCGGCGGTGACCTTTACCAACAAGGCCGCCCGAGAGATGAAAGAGCGGGTGGGCCAAATGCTGAAAGGCAAAGAGGGCCACGGGCTGACGGTCTCGACCTTCCACAACCTGGGGCTCAACATCATTCGCGGCGAGCTGAAGACGCTGGGCTACAAGCCGGGCTTTTCACTCTTCGACCCGGAAGACGCCAAGGCGCTGCTGCGCGACTTGATGAATAAAGACGCTCAGGTCGATGCCGAGCAGATCAACGCCGTGCAGGCCAAGATTTCCCAGTGGAAGAACGACTTGGTACTGCCGGGGGAGGCGCTCTCGTTCGCGGCGGACGATGACGAGCACTTCGCCGCGCGGGTGTACGAAGCCTACGTTCGCCACCTGAAAGCCTACAACGCGGTGGATTTCGACGACCTGATCCTGCTCCCGGTGGTGCTTCTACAGCGCGACCCCGAGGCGCTGGCCCGCTGGCGGCGTAAAATCCACTACATGCTGGTGGATGAGTACCAGGACACCAACGTCTCCCAGTACCTGTTGGTGAAACTGCTGATGGCGGAACGGGCCACCTTTACCGTGGTGGGCGACGACGACCAGTCGATTTACGCCTGGCGGGGCGCGCGGCCGGAGAATCTGGTCACGCTAGGGGAGGATTTTCCCCGTTTGAAGGTCATCAAGCTGGAGCAGAACTATCGCTCTACCGGCACCATCCTGCGTGCCGCCAACACGCTGATTGCCAACAACCCCCACGTCTACGATAAAACCCTGTGGTCGGACATGGGCGACGGCGCGCCGATTCGCGTGGTGGTGAACCGCCATGAAGAGGCCGAAGCCGAGCGGGTGGCTAGCGAAATGCTCACCCGGCGCATCAAAGAGAACGCCGAGTGGCGCGATTTTGCGGTGCTCTACCGGGGCAACTTCCAGGCGCGGCTGCTGGAATTGAAGCTGCAGCACTATCAAATCCCCTACAAGCTCTCCGGCGGTACGTCGTTTTTCTCGCGTAACGAGATCAAGGACGCCATGGCCTACCTGCGCCTGCTGATCAACCCCGCCGATGACAACGCCTTCTTGCGTATCGTCAACGTGCCCCGGCGGGAAATTGGCCCCGGCACGCTGGAAAAGCTCGCTAACTATGCCACCGAGCGCTCGATCTCGCTATTTGCCGCCTGCCACGAACTTGGGCTCGAGCAAACGCTGCCCACCCGCGCCGTGGAGCGGCTCTCGCGCTTTACCCACTTCATCGACGGCGTACGCAAACGGATGGACCAGGGCGATGCGATTGCCGCCATCCGCGATATGCTGCGGGATATGGATTACGAAGCGTGGCTCTATCAAAACGCCAGCGCCCCCACCATTGCCGAGCGGCGCATGGCCAACGTGTGGATATTGATCGACCAGTTGGAGAAGTCGCTGGATCGCGATCCGGAGGACGCAACGGACGCTGCGGCCACTGAAACCGACGGTGTGGAAGCGGCGATCTCCCGCCTGGTGCTGCGCGACATTCTCGAACAGCAGGCGGAGGAGGATGACTCGGACCGGGTGCAGCTCCTCACCATGCACGCCTCCAAAGGCTTGGAGTTTCCTCACGTCTACCTGATGGGCTTGGAGGAGGATCTGCTGCCCCACCGCAACGCCATCGAAATGGATACCGTGGAGGAGGAGCGCCGCTTGGCCTACGTGGGCATTACCCGCGCACGGCGCACGCTAACGCTGACGCTGGCCCGCCAGCGCAAGGCGTATGGCGAGCTGATGGACTGCCAGCCCAGCCGCTTTTTGGATGAGCTGCCCGCGGATGATTTGGAGTGGGAGGGCCGCGCCGATAAAGAGGACCCGGAGAAGAAGCAGGCACGAGGTAAAGATGCCATTGCCGGATTGCGTTCGCTGCTGGGATGAGCGTACGAAGCAAAGGGCGCACATAAAAATATCCACAGGGGGTTTTGAATGCCCACCTGTGGATATCTTATAAAGACTGATGCCCCCACCCTACGGTTAGGGTGAGGTATCCACTTACTGTACTTGTGAGACCATGTAGTCGACGACGGCCATGATCTCTTCATCGGACGCGCTGCTGCCACCGCGCGGCGGCATCACGCCCTTACCGTTGAAGACACTTTGGTAGAGTGCATCAGTGCCCTGCTCAAGGCGCGGGCCCCAGGCTTCCGCATCACCGATGGCGGGGGCACCCGCCACACCAGCGGCGTGGCACGCTGCGCAGCCAATGCTGGCGTAAAGCGCTTCACCGTCTAAACCGCTGTCACCACCGGATGCTTCGGCATCGCTGGCGGCGGTTTCCTCAGCGGGCGCTTCAGCGGTTGTTTCGTTAGCCGCCATGTCGTCGCTCGCGCCTTCGTCGGCGGCTTCTGCTGAAGCTTCTTCACCGCCGCCCAGCTCCGGGACTTCCATCACGGGAGAGACCAAGTGAGCAACGGCGGCTTCCACCTCTTCATCAGAGAGGTTGGGGTTGCCGCCACGGGCAGGCATCGCGCCAATACCGTTGATGGCGTGGTCTAGCAGCGTGGCAAAGCCTTGCTCGGTGCGCTCGGCCCAGGCCGCTTCATCGCCACGTACCGGGGCACCGGCTGCGCCCGTTTCGTGGCACGCCATACAGACGTTGTTGTAAATACCGGCACCGTCAATTTCACCACCACCGCCACTGCTGGCCGCGGCCGGTGCTGCGGCCGTACCACAGTCTTGGCCTTGAAGGCAGAGTTGTCCTACCGGCGCTAGGCGCTCAGCGATTGCGTCACGTTCAGCATCTTGGGCATAAGCACCGGATGTGCCTGCCATGACGCCGAGGGCCGCCAGCCCGCTCATGATCAGCTTAGATTTCACTCTCACCACCTCTTGAGTTTTATGTAATAAACGCGTTGCGCTTCAAAACGAGTGCGTCCGTTTTTGCTTATGCTGACTACCTAGCGCTTGGAGACACCGCTCTTGCCGAAGTGCGGCCATGCCACTGTCGATGAACTCTGCCACCGGGACACCGAAACGCCAAGACATACGTATAGAGTTAGTATACCGAGAACATAAAGGGTAAGAAAATGCTACTAAGCGCGGCAATTCAACCCACGGTAATGGTGCTCATTCGTTGCGACCGCTGAAGACGACTTCAATACCACCCTAACAGGCGCTCGCGCCCCCGTAGTTCGAAGCCTGTGTGGTCATATACACGCCGTGCGGGTGTGTTTTGCGCATCGACCGTTAAGCTCAGGCTCTGCGCCCCAGCCTCGGCGGCCAACGTTTGCGCATGGCCGATGATGGCTCTCCCCAGCCCTTGGCCCCGCCATTCGGGCACCAGCCCCATCAGTTGCAGGCTCCAGTGCGAGGAAGAGGTGCCCAGTAACAATACCCCCACCTCTCGCTGCTGGTACGTCAACCCAAACCAATGCGATGGTTGAGACGACCCCGCCTGAGCCTGGAACCCCGCCAGCAAAGTCGTCACGGGCAGTGCATCGCGCAGCGCTGGGCAATCCAACGACGCTTCCCCCACCCGCGCCAACAGCGCATGCTGTTCAGCCAGAGGAAACATCGTGAACGGACGTAACCCCAGAGATGGCTGGGGAGCAACGGAAGTTTGGCATGTCCATACCCGATGCTCCAGCGTGGCCATGGCCCGCATTCCGCCATGAACCAGCGTTCTCTCCCATGCGTCCCATGGCGAAGGCAGCACCACATGGCACAGCGCGATGGGCTCACGACTGACCCACTCTCGTAGGGCGTTTAACAAGGGCAGCGCGGCATCGACGTGCCTGGGCAACCATAGCTGCGCCGTTTGGCTCGACAGCGGCTGCACCCAAGCAGCCGCGAGAATATGCTCGCCCGCCATGGCCACCCATAGGCCTCGCCAATCGGCCGAGCGGGCCGTGGTCAGGGCGTGCTGCAAATCCGCCTGCTGGGTAGCGTCTTGAACGGCTGCCAAATGCAGCAGCGCCTCGCGCCGACGGTGGTCGGAGCAGGGTCGAACGACAAGGTGGCTGAGTGGCGAACGACGTGTCATGTTAGATAACCGGGTAATATGAAATAGCCCCTATGAGTCAAGGAGGGTCCCCCTACGTTATGCGCCTGTTATTAGTAGAAGACGACCCCAGCTTAGCATCGGGAATTCGCATCGCCCTAAAACCCGAACACTATACGGTGGATCATCTTACCGATGGAGAGAGTGCGCTCAACGCACTCCAAAGCGAACCCTTTGATGCCGTCATACTGGATCTCGGTTTACCCAACGTGGATGGTATAGAGGTATTACGGACGATTAGACGTCACGGCAATCACGTGCCCATTTTAGTACTCACTGCCCGTGATGCCGTGGATCATCGCATTGAAGGACTCGATTCAGGCGCCGATGACTATCTCACCAAGCCATTTGAGGTGGATGAACTCAAGGCACGTTTACGCGCCCTGCTACGTCGTAGCCAAGGCCACACGCATGACGTGTTGAGATTTCGCGGCATTAGCTTGGATCCTCAATCATTGATCGTGACCTATCAACACCAGACGGTTCCCCTGTCACGTCGTGAACTCGCGCTGCTTCAAGAGTTTATGAGTCATCCAGGACGTGTTTTCACCCGAGATACGCTCACTCGATTGATTTATGGGTGGGAAGAGGAGGTAGAGAGCAACGCCATTGAAGTTCATATCCATCATTTAAGGCGCAAGCTATTTCCCGATGTGGTGCGAACGGTACGAGGGATTGGTTATGTCATGGATAAACCCGAGCAGGTAGCTCCATGACCTCCATTCGCCGTCGCACGTTAGGCCTCGTCCTACTCGTCTTTGGCATTAGCATGCTGATCATTGGCTATATCAGCTATCGCTATGCCGCTCGCGAAATCGAGGCGTTGCATGATAGGAGCTTGGCGCAAAATGCCGTGTTGCTAGAGGGACTACTTCAAGCCCCTTTGCCCGAATACGAACAGTCATTGCTGATTAGTAGCCTAGAAAAAGCCCTATCGGCCCCCCACCAACGTGTTACCTCTGCGACAGCTGACACCCTGCGTGAACTCGCCTTTCAATTGTGGGAAGAGGACCGTCTGCTACTACGCTCTGCCAGCGGACCGAGCACGCCGCTGGTTCAGCAACCGACTGGCTACTCGACGATCACGGTGGATGAGTACGAGTGGCGCGTGTACGTCCTTGATGTTCCCAACAGCCCCAAACGCGTGGTGGTCAGCGAGCGCGAGGACGTGCGCGGCGAGCTGATCAGCGCCGTGGCGCTTCGCACGCTGCTGCCCGACCTCATCGGGCTACCCTTCCTGACGCTGCTGCTATGGTGGTCCATTGGCTGGGGACTGGCACCTTTGTCTCGCCTGGCAGAGCAGATTCGTAGTCGAGATCCGCACAATCTCAAACCATTACCGCTCTATCCGATGCCACAGGAGCTGGGCACCATCGCTGGCGCACTGAATAGGCTGTTGGAGCGGCTGCGTCAACTGCGAATACGCGAAAAACGGTTTATTGCCGACGCCGCCCATGAACTGCGCACTCCTTTGGCCGTGCTGGATCTTCACGCCCAAAATGCGCTAGCGGCCGATAACGCCGAAGATCGTGAAGCGTCGCTGCACTACTTGCGTAGCGGTGTCGCTCGCTCGACGCGTCTAGTGTCCCAGTTACTCACCCTAGCGCGCCTCGACCCCGAAGAGGAGCCGCTGCCAGAAATACGCTTCGCCAACGTGCTGCAGGAAACTCAGGAAACCCTGGCAAAGCTCTCGCCACTGGCCGCCGAACGCCAACAGCAGCTGCTGCTCAATGCCGATCAGCATGCCGACTGGCAGATGGAAGAGGAGCCTGGTGCCATCGAAACACTCATACAGAATTTGGTCGGCAATGCCATGCAACACTCCCCGGCTCAGAGCATCGTGACGGTGACGCTCGAAGCCGCTTCCCAGGGCATCACGATCATGGTCGATGACCAAGGTCCCGGCATCCCTGTCCAAGCGCGCAGTCGGGTCATCGAACGCTTCCAGCGTGCAGGCCCGGGAGCGGGTGCGGGACTTGGGCTTTCCATCGTCGAGCGTGTGGTCAAACGCCACGAAGGCTTGTTGCGGTTGGAAGAGGCTCCAAACGGCGGCCTGCGGGTGAGAGCGGTCGTGGCAAGAGATGCGTTGACGCAGCGCCAGGCAAAAGAATGAGAAAAAATGTAACACGAGGGATGTCTTAAGATTGTGATAAGAATTCCGTGCAAATGTGAAGGTACAAAGCAGGCGCGTGGTGAATGACCTGCTTCTTCACAACCACGGAGGTACCCCTCGATGAACCAACTCATGCACTCACATAAGCCGCTCGTTCAGTTTGGTGCGACTCCGGTGCTCACGACGCCGACGCCCAAGCAGTTGACGCCCGATAGCCCGGCCATGTCGGTACTCACCGACTTTACTCATGTCATGCCGCAATCGATCGCAGGCGACACGCCCATCGATGACGCTCATCTGAAAATGCGCCATGGCGGTATTCGTTTACTATTCGTGATGGACAAACAGTCCCACTGCGTGGGCGTGCTCACCGCCAAAGAGGTCATCGGTACCCGGCGCATCAATCTGGCCATGCAGCAGCGTAACCTAGAGCGCTCCGAAGTGACCGCCGCCATGATCATGACACCCTGGGAGAAACTCAGCGCCATGCCGCTGGAGCAGCTCGCGTCGCTCACCATCGAAGACCTCGTCCTCTCCATGGAAAGCTTTACCGAGCAGCATCTGTTGATTACCGAGCGCAAGCCAAACCAGGAGCTCAGCGTAAGAGGCATCATTTCTGCCGCTGATATCCAGTCGGCCATGGGCAGCCGTTTAAATACCCAACCACCCACGACGGTGGTTCCCATGGCGCGCAGCTTCGCCGATATCTGCCAAGTCATTACCGGCCACGACTTATAAGCCACCAAGGCGCGTGGTCTTAAATGCCACGCCGCCTGTCGACATATAGGCTCCTAACGAAACGCCCCTTATCCAACGATAAGGGGCGTTTTTATTGGCCTGCCTAACCAAGCGGCTAGGCAGGATAGCCAACCGCCTTAGAAAAGACTGGCGTTGATCAGCAGGTGTGCCACGATACTGGCTACGTAACCTAACAAAATAGCGGGCACCCAGCGCAAATGCACCGCAAACGTGTAGATACCACGGGCTTGCCCCATCAGCGCTACCCCGGCAGCCGATCCCATGGAGAGCAGGCTGCCCCCCACACCGGCCGTCAGAGTGATCAGCAGCCAGTTGCCTTCCGACATATCCGGCGCCATGGAGAGCACGGCGAACATCACTGGAATGTTATCCACCACCGCTGAGATCAGCCCCAGCACGACGTTGGCCCACACCGGGTCCCAGCCGCCGTAAAGCGTTTCCGAAAGCAGGCTGAGATAGCCCATGAACCCCAGGCCACCCACACACATCACCACCCCGTAGAAGAACAGCAGCGTGTCCCACTCGGAACGGGCAATACGGCTGAAGATATCGAACGGCACCACGCTGCCTAGCTGCTCCAGCTTTTTCCAATCTCCGCGGCGGGAGTAACGCTCACGTTTGCGCTCCAGCGAGCGGGGCAAACTGCGACGCAGGTAATAGCCAAAGAATTGCAGCAGGCCTAGACCAAACATCATGCCCATAGCGGGCGGCAGGTACAGAATCGAGTGGCACAGCACCGAGATCGCCACGGTGATCAAGAACAGTACGATGATGCGCCGGGCGCCCCGCTTCAACCACACGTTTTCGGTGAGCGCAGCGGGCTGACGATTGACGATGAAAAAGTTCATGATCACCGCAGGCACCATGAAATTCACGATAGCAGGTACCAACAGTGCAAAGAAGCCTTCGAAAGGCACCTGACCGGCTTGCCACACCATCAGTGTGGTGATATCGCCAAACGGGCTGAACGCACCACCGGCGTTGGAGGCCACCACCACGTTGACACAGCAGAGGCTGATAAACTTGTTATCCCCCTCGGCGACCTTTAGCACCACCGCACACATCAGCATGGCAGTCGTCATGTTGTTGGCGATGGACGAAATACCGAACGCCAAACAGCCGGTAATCCAGAATAGGCTCCGGTAGCTAAACCCCTTGCGCACCAGCCACGCACGCAGTGCATCGAACACACGACGCTCTTCCATGGCGTTGATGTACGTCATCGCCACCAGGAGGAACAGCAGCAGCTCGGTATACTCGAGCAGCGTCTCTTTGAAGGCGCTCTCAGCCTCATGGGGCATGCCCGCTTGTACGTAGACCCACGCGACCATGGCCCAGATCAGGCCAGCGGCCACCAGAACCGGTTTGGATTTACGCATGTGGATGATTTCTTCACTCATGACCAGGGCATAGGCCAGAATGAAAATGATCACGGAGGCAATACCGGCAAGCGAGGTGGTGAGATCGAGGGGGCCAGCAGCAGCAAAAGCAAGAGAAGGAAAAGCGAAGAGGCAGAGTGCGGTCAACAACCAAGCAACGCGGCAAGCGGGATGCCGAGTTGCAAGGACGTTAGGTGGTTTCATAGCAGCGTGATCCTGGCAGGGTTAGAGAGTACCGCCACGATCATAAGCACACTAACTATGTGCTGCAACGCAGCGATGGCGCATAAGATGCGGCTATTTGCCGCATCTTGTAAAGCGCTTTATTCATTCGATTGCAATTAATTGTGACGCTTCGATCATTCGACGGTCACGCTCTTGGCAAGGTTACGCGGTTGATCCACATCGGTGCCTTTCAGGACCGCCACATGATAGCTCAGAAGCTGCAGTGGCAAGGTATAGAGTAGCGGTGCCAGCGCTTCGTGAACATTCGGTAGCTCCAAAACGTGAATATCGTCTTGGGAGTTAATCCCTACCTTTTGATCGGCAAATACGAATAGCTGTCCCCCACGGGCGCGTACTTCTTGGAGATTGGATTTTAGCTTTTCCAGCAGGTCATCGTTGGGGGCTACCGAGATGACCGGCATCTCGCTATCCACCAGCGCCAGCGGGCCGTGTTTGAGCTCGCCGGCCGGATAGGCTTCCGCGTGGATATAGGAAATCTCCTTGAGCTTCAGCGCGCCTTCTAAAGCAATGGGGTAGTGCGCCCCACGACCCAGGAAGAGCGCGTGATGCTTCTCAGCAAATGCCTGAGAAAGCACTTCGATCTGCCGATCGAGACCCAACACCTGCTGACAGAGCGCGGGCAGTGCCTGCAGGGCGCCAATGATCTCTGGCTGCGCTGGCTGGCCCTTCGCTTTACTGACCGATAGCGTCAGCAGCATCAGCGCAATCAACTGAGTGGTAAACGCTTTGGTCGAGGCGACGCCAATTTCGGGGCCCGCGCGGGTCATCAGCGACATGTCGGACTCCCGCACCAGGGAGCTTCCGGGCACGTTGCAGATCGCCAGCGAGCCGACATAGCTCAGCGTCTTGGCAAAGCGCAGCGCCGCCAGCGTATCGGCGGTTTCGCCCGATTGGGAGAGCGTGACGAACAGTGTCCCTTCCGGCACGACTGGGTGACGGTAGCGATACTCGGAGGCCACTTCGACCTGTACCGGCACCCCGGCGTAGCGCTCCAACCAGTAACGCGCCACCAAGCCTGCATGATAGCTGGTGCCGCAAGCAATGATATGCACCTGCCGGGCTTTCTGGAACAACGCCTGGGCCTCTGGCCCAAAACTTTCGACCAGTACGCTGCTGGCGCTCAGCCGCCCTTCCAGAGCGGCTTCGATAACCTTGGGCTGCTCGAAAATTTCCTTGAGCATGTAGTGACGATACTCGCCCTTGCTGGCCGCGCCGTCGCCATGCTCGAAGGTATGCACCGGGCGCTCGGCCGTATCGCCCTGCCGATCGACGATGCGAAGGGCACCGCCCTCACGCAGCTCGACTACATCGCCCTCTTCCAGATAGATAAAGCGATCGGTCACCTGTAAAAGCGCCAGCGGGTCAGAGGCTAAAAAGGCTTCGTCGATCCCGACACCCACGACTAGCGGGCTTCCTTGGCGCGCGCCCACCACCACATTGGGTTCGGTCACGCTCATCACGCCCAGTGCGTAAGCACCGCCAAGACCCTGCACGATCTCCTGCGTCGCCTCGAACAGCGTTTTGCCCGCAGCGAGTGTTTCCGCCAGCAGGTGGGCGATCACTTCGGTATCGGTTTCCGAAGTGAACGTGTAACCGCTGCCTTGCAGCGTCTCTTTGATCTGCTCGTAGTTTTCGATGATGCCGTTATGAACCACGGCAACGGTATCGCTGCTGTGATGCGGATGCGCATTGGCCTCGGAGGGTTTACCGTGCGTGGCCCAGCGAGTGTGCGCAATACCGCTACTGCCCGGTAACGCCGCAATATCCAATCGTTCGGCCAATGCCGAGACCTTACCCAAGGCACGGTGCCGCGTTAAGGCACCGTCGTTCAGCACCGTCATGCCAGAGGAGTCATAACCGCGATACTCCAGACGTTTGAGTCCTTCCAGCAAAATTCCCTGCACATTGCGCTGTGCAACCGCTGCGACGATGCCACACATAACTCTTTCTCCTAGGGCGTTTGCACGCCGTATTATTCAACGTGTCGATGCACTTATTTAGTCGTTTTCACCGGGCGCGGCCAGTCGGGCTTCTCTAGCTGTCGGCTGCGGGTCACGGCCAGGGCGTGCTCAGCGACGTCTTTGGCAATCGTGGATCCCGCGCCGACGGTGGCCCCTTTGCCCACCGTGACGGGTGCCACCAGTGCGGTATTGGAACCGATGAAGGCATTATCGCCAATCTCGGTGCGGTGCTTGTTCACGCCGTCGTAATTGCAGGTGATGGTGCCGGCGCCCACGTTCACATCGCGCCCCAGACGAGCATCCCCCACATAACTCAAATGATTGATTTTGCTTCCTTCACCCACGTCAGCGTTTTTGGTTTCGACAAAATTACCGACCTTGGCTTTGACTGCCAAGCGGGTTCCGGGGCGCAGCCGCGCGTAGGGTCCCACCTGGTTAAGGCCTGCCGCCACGGTCGTATCGACCACGCTGTGGCTGTGAATCTCGCTTTCCGCGCCAATGGTGCTGTCCTTGATGACGCAGTAGGGCCCGACCCGCACGCCTTCGCCAAGTTCGACGTTCCCTTCGAACACGCAGCCTACGTCGATGAAGACGTCGTGACCGCAGGTGAGCTTACCGCGCACGTCGATGCGTGCGGGGTCGGCCAAGGCAACACCTTGAGCCATCAGCGTCTCCGCCGTTTGCTGCTGGTAGGCACGCTCTAGACGGGCCATTTGCACGCGATTATTGACCCCTTCCACCTCTGTGGCAGCGTGTGGCTGTGCGGTGGCGACCTTGATGCCCTCACTGGCCGCCATGGCGATCACGTCGGTCAGGTAGTACTCTCTCTGGGCATTCTCTGCCGAGAGTTGGGGCAGCCAACGCTTCAGTTGAGCGCTGGTCATGGCCATGATGCCGGTGTTGCACTCGTTAATCGCCAGCTGCTCCTCATTGGCATCTTTCTGCTCGACGATCGCCACGGCGTGGCCCTCGACATCGCGCACGATACGCCCATAGCCACTGGGGTCTTCCAGCGTGACGGTGAGCAGGCCCATGTGCTGCTCATCCACCTTGGCCAGCAGGTCGGCCAACGTATCGCGACGAATCAGCGGTACGTCGCCATACAGTACCAACACGATACCGCTGCCCAACTGAGGCTGCGCCTGAGCCACCGCATGTCCGGTGCCTTTTTGCTCTTCCTGCAGTGCAAACGAGACATCATACTCCGCCAACGCGTCGCGAAGTTGGTCAGCACCATGGCCAATCACCACGTGGGTACGACTCGGATTCAGGCCACTGGCCGTTGCCAGTACGTGCTCTACCATGGGCTTACCCGCTAGCGTGTGCAGTACTTTGGGCAACTGAGAGCGCATCCGTGTGCCTTTACCTGCGGCTAAGATGACGATATCGAGGTCGTGCATGTCATTCACCTGTTTGCATTTGGCGATTCGCTGAGGAGGCCGTCCAGGGCTCGATGCCCAGTTCATCGATCAGCGCATCACCGAAATAGTTGACGAAGGCGGGGCTCGCCAAGCTACGCCAACGCTCCCCCTCACGTACTAACATCAAAATATTGAGGTTGTTTTCGACGGCCAGCTGCATACCCTGCTCGCTCCCCACGACGGTGAGCGCCGTGGCCCAAGCATCGGCCCAGGCATTGGAGGGGTGGAACACCGATACCGACGCTAGCTGATGCTTGATGGGCTGACCGGTTCGCGGATCCAGAAGATGAGAAAAGCGCTCGCCATCGACTTCAAAGTAGTTGCGATAATCGCCCGACGTGGCCACTGACATCCCCTCCAGCGCCAACACGTGCTGCGCTTCCGGCACGCCGCTTTGCGGCACTTCAATGCCGACACGCCAAGGCGTTTGATCTTCGATGTCCCGGTAACCGCGGGCAATCAGCCCGCCACCGATATTGACCAGGTAATTATCGATGCCCTGCTGATCCAGATACGCCGCCACGCGGTCGGTGGCGTGGCCTTTGGCGACGCCGGAGAGATCGGCAAAGACATCACGCAGGCGACGTGCTTGCATGCGCTGGGTATCGACTTCCACCGCATCGAAACCAATGGTGGCCATACGCTCGCTGAGTTCGGCATCGCTGGGCACCTCTTCGGGACGTGCCTCGGGCCCAAAGCTCCATAGATTCACCACATCGCCAATGGTGATATCGAAGGCCCCTTCGCTTGCTTCCGACACCGAACGGCTAATCGCCAGCACTTCGATCAGCTCGTTGGAGAGCGGCTGCCACTCCCCAAGCGGCGCTTCGTTAAAAGCGACCAGCTCGGAGTCGTCGCGGTAGGTCGACATGGCGTGGTCCACGTCTTCCATCTCGGCTAGGATGCCCTCTTCCAATGCGTTCGCGTCGCCCTGGGTGAGTGGGTCGACCAGAGTCATTTGATAATACGTACCAAAAATACCGCCCTCGAAGCGCACCGGAGACTCCAGTGGCCGATCACTTTCCGAACAGCCTGCCAATAGCGTGCCGAGCAGTGCCACGACGCCCAGTCGCCTACACGCGGTTTGATAGCCCTTCATCCGATGTCCTTCATTGAACGCGCGGGTTAAAAATGAAAAAACCAGAGTAGCCAGGCACCAAACAGCACGCGGTATACCACGAACGGCTGCATCCCCAGCTTTTTGATTACGACGAGAAAGTAGTGAATACACACGAAGGCGCTGATACCCGATAAAAGCGCCCCTATTAGCATAGCGGGTACGTCGATCGAGTGAGGCGCTTTGAAGAGATTCACCGCTTCGAGGCCACCGGCGAGCACGATGACGGGAATCGAGAGCAAGAACGAGAAGCGCGCGGCGCCTTCTCGATTCATGCCAACCATCAGCGCCGCGGTCATCGTGATCCCCGAGCGCGACGTACCGGGGATCAGCGCTAATACCTGAGCGCCGCCGATGATCAGCACGTCTTTTAGCGTCAACTGATACTCGCTGCGGATACCACGCTTTTTCCAGTCGGCGTAGCCTAGCAGTAAGCCGAACCCGATCAGGCTAAGGCCGATGATCAGCGTCGAGCGCATGTAGCCTGCGATCAGGTCATGGAGAAGAAAGCCGACGATGCACACCGGCAAGGTGGCCACGACCACCCAAAACGCCAGACGCGCATCCTCATTGACGCCTTTGCCTCTTACCGCCGTGAGGCTGCTAGCGATCATTTGCCAAATTTCCTGGCGAAAATAGAGGACGACGGCGCTCAAGCTACCCAAGTGGAGTGCCACATCGAACGCGAGACCTTGGTCTTCCCAGGTGGTGAGCACCGGCACCAAAATCAGATGAGCGGAGCTGGAAATCGGAAGAAATTCAGTGAGCCCCTGCACCACCGCCAATACTACCACTTGGAGCCAATCCATAGGTCGTCCTGTCTATGTTCTGTGTTGCGTTATGAAATGAGGTCGTCTCACCTGCAGCGGCGCTTAGGATACACATCCCAACTTTCATTGTCCGCACCGGTAACGCCTGAGAATGCACAAGAGGGTATAGAGCTTGCCCGGCGGTAAGCTACAATGGGCATCTAATGGAAGTGTGCGTCCCTGCAGGTACCTCATGACTCAGACCGTAGAAACGCCAGTGGTTCCCAACCACGAGCTAGATAGCCAAGAAGCCAAGCGCGTGACCTATATCGGCGCTTGGCTAGACGGTTTCCTGAGCGTCATTAAAGTCGCTGTGGGCTTTTTGGTCGGTTCGGCAGCCCTCATTGCCGATGGTATCCATTCGCTCTCCGACCTCGTGACCGATGGGTTCGTGCTGGCAGCCATTCACTATGGCCGCCAAGAGCCCGATAACGACCACCACTACGGCCATGGCCGGATCGAAACCCTGACCACGCTGCTGCTCGGTAGCGTGCTGATTTTCGTGGCCGGGGGTATTGCCTGGTCGAGCCTGGATCGCCTGTTCAGCGGCACGGAAGTCAATGCCCCTGGCCTGATCGCCATTGCCATTACCGTTTTGGCCCTGCTTAGCAAAGAGTGGATCTTCCGCTACACCATGCGAGTAGCAAAGCGGGTGAAATCCAAATTGCTTGAAGCCAACGCTTGGCACTCGCGCAGCGATGCCCTGTCGACTGCCGTGGTACTGGTGGCACTGGTAGGCGCTCAGTTTGGCCTGGGTTGGCTAGACGCCATCGCCGCGATCATCGTCGGGCTGTTAGTGGGTAAGGTGGGTTGGGATTTATTGTGGGAGTCCGCACGCGAGCTGGTGGATACCGCGCTGCCCGAAGATATTCAGCAGCAGATGCACGACGTCGCCTGCAGCGTGCCGGGGGTGGATAGTGTCCACGACCTGCGCACTCGCCAGTCTGCCGGGTGGGTGATGGTGGATCTGCACGTGGTGGTCGGGCCGAAGATCACCGTGTCGGAAGCCCATGAAATCGGCAACGAAGTGAGCCGTCGCCTGCGCCATGAATTCCCACTGCTGACCGACGTCATCTTCCACGTCGACCCAGAAGATGACGCTGGTGAAGGCGACCCGAGCCGCCTACCCGGCCTGCCGCTGCGTCCAGAAGTGGAAGCGGCGCTGAACGAGCGATGGTACCGCCACCCGGTGTGGCGCACGCTGAATGACCTACAGCTTCACTACTTGGACGATAAGGTCTCGGTGTCGCTGATCATTGGCGACGCCGTTCACCAGCCGCCTCAGTGTTTGGCGAGCCAGCTCAAGGCGCTCGCCAGCGACATCGAGTGGCTGGGTCATGTGGAGGTCATGTTCATCACCCGGGCGGCCAGCAGCGCCATGCGCTAGGCTACCCTAACCCAGATCAGACGCCGGCAAGTATGGCCGTTGCAATACTGAAGTAAATCAGTACGCCGGTTGCATCGATCAGCGTGGTCACCAGCGGAGCCGAGGCCGTCGCGGGGTCTACTTTGAAGCGCTCCAAAACGAACGGTAAGCACATGCCGATCAAGCTGCCAAACAGCACGATGGTCACCATGCTGAGCGCCACGATGATGGCCACCGCTTCCCCGCCGCGAAAAATCCCAATGGGGGCGACGGCAATGGCCATGGTCAAACCCAATGAACCGGCCACCAACAGCTCACGCCCAAGCATCTTGCTCCAATCCTTCACGCCCACATCGCCGGTGGCCATGCCGCGCACCATCAGCGTGGCGGCCTGCGCTCCGGCATTACCGCCACTACCGATCAGCAGCGGTAAGAAAAATACCAGCGCCACCTGAGCAGCAATGGTCTCCTCGAAATAAGCGATGCCAGCCCCCGAAAAAAGGTTGGCAAAGACCAGTAAGACCAGCCAAAACACGCGTTTGCGGTAAAGACTCCACAGCGGTACCCGGCTCACGCCATCCTCTAGCTGACCGATGGACATCCCTTTGTGGATATCTTCGGTGGCTTCCGACTCAGCGACGTCCATAGCATCGTCGTGGGTCACGATGCCGACCATACGACCATCGGCATCGATCACCGGCAGCGCCAGCAAATCGTAGCGGGCCACGATACGCGCCACCTCCTCCTGCGCTTTGTCCACGGGCGTGTTGATGACGTCTTTGATCATGATGTCATCGACCACTGCCCCAGGTCGCGCGACCATGAGTTGACGCAGCGACATGGTGCCGATCAGATGGCCGTCGCTGTCCAACACATAGAGCTGGTAGACCGTTTCCGCATCGGGCGCGGTTTGGCGCACGCGCATCATTGCTTGTGACACCGTCATGCCACTGGCTATGGCAACATAGTCAGAGGTCATGATGGCGCCGGCAGTGCCCTCTTCATAGCTCGCCAAGCGCTTGAGATCCTCGCGCTCCTGGTGCGCCATACGACGCAACAGCGCTTCGCGACGGTCTTCCCCAAGCCGGTTGAACAAATCCGCCCGCTCATCGGAGCCCATCTCTTCGAGCAGCTTGAGCACCTGGGTATCGGACAGTTCACCTACGACCTCGAGCTGGCTCTCTTTGGGTAGATAGCCCAACACATTGGCGGCTCGTTCGGTGGAGAGAATGTCCAACACCGTCAAAGCGGCGCTTAACTCTTCATCCTCTTCGATCAGCTCTTCGAGCACTTCGCCGATGTCAGCCGAGCGGATTTCGGCGAGGCGTTCCGCCAATTGCGACTTACTGGGATCTTCCTTGACCAGCTCATCGAGCAGCTCGGTCTTCAACGCCTGTAAGGCCTCTTCGTTTAGCGCCATCGCTCGCTCCTGAGACGTTCAACTCTGGGATGACTCACCCGCATATTAACAGACAAAAAAAACGCCCCTTAAACCCTGAATCGGGTTTAAGGGGCGTTTGATTACGCAGAGCGTCTAACTAGCCTTTACCCGCCTTTTTACGCAGCTGCTGAATCGTTCGCAGCTGAGCAACGGCTTCGGCAAGTTCAGCGGCAGCACGGGTATAATCCAGCTCCGCTGACTTCTCGTTAAAGGCTTTCAGCGCCTGCTGACGCGCTTCCTCGGCAGCGGCCTCGTCGAGGTCGCTGGCACGCGCCGCAGCGTCTGCCAGGATCGTCACGACATCTGGCTGGACTTCCATGAAGCCGCCAGAGACAAAGAAGTTCTCTTCCTTGCCATCATCGTGGATCACGCGGATCGGGCCCGGCTGAAGCTCGGTCAGCAGCGGGGCGTGCCCCGGCAAAATGCCGAGGTCACCCATAATCCCGGAAGCAATCACCTGCTCAACCTTACCTGAGAAGATGGATGCTTCTGCGCTGACGATATTGCAAGTGAAGCTATTCGCCATAGCGAATCCCCCTAATGGACGGGATTACTTCTTCATCTGGTTGGCTTTTTCGACAGCTTCGTCGATGGAGCCGACCATGTAGAAGGCCTGTTCCGGCAGATCGTCGTAGTCACCCGCGAGGATGCCCTGGAAGCCACGAATGGTGTCTTTCAGCGACACGTACTTACCGGGCGAGCCCGTGAAGACCTCGGCCACGAAGAACGGCTGCGACAGGAAGCGCTGGATCTTACGCGCACGGGCAACGGCCAGCTTGTCTTCGTCAGACAGCTCGTCCATACCCAGAATCGCGATGATGTCCTTCAGTTCCTTGTAACGCTGCAGAACGTTCTGAACGCCACGTGCTACGTCGTAGTGCTCTTCACCGACAACCAGCGGATCCAGCTGACGCGAGGTGGAGTCCAGCGGGTCGATCGCGGGGTAGATACCCAGCTCAGCGATGGAACGCGCCAGTACCACGGTCGCATCCAGGTGCGAGAAGGTGGTGGCTGGCGAGGGGTCGGTCAAGTCATCCGCCGGGACGTAAACGGCCTGTACGGAAGTGATAGAGCCCGTTTTGGTCGAGGTGATACGTTCCTGCAGAACGCCCATCTCTTCGGCCAGCGTCGGCTGATAACCTACCGCAGACGGCATACGACCCAGCAGGGCGGATACTTCGGTACCGGCCAGGGTGTAACGGTAGATGTTGTCGACGAACAGCAGAACGTCGCGGCCTTCATCACGGAATTTTTCCGCAATGGTCAAACCGGTCAGCGCCACGCGAAGACGGTTACCGGGCGGCTCGTTCATCTGACCGTAGACCAGCGCTACCTTGTCGATAACGTTGGACTCGGTCATTTCGTGATAGAAGTCGTTACCCTCACGCGTACGCTCACCGACACCCGCGAAGACAGAGTAGCCGCTGTGCTCGGTGGCGATGTTGCGGATAAGCTCCATCATGTTAACGGTTTTACCAACACCCGCACCGCCGAACAGACCGACCTTACCGCCTTTCGCGAAAGGGCAGACCAGATCGATGACCTTGATACCGGTCTCGAGCAGCTCGTTAGACGCTGCCTGATCGGCATAGCTCGGCGCTTTTCGGTGGATCGGCATACGCTCTTGCTCACCGATCTCACCTGCTTCGTCGATCGGCTCGCCGAGTACGTTCATGATGCGACCCAGCGTTTCCTTACCGACCGGTACGGAAATCGCGGCACCTGTGTTGGTTACGTCCAAGCCACGTTTTAAGCCCTCGGTGGAGCCCATGGCAATGGCGCGTACTACGCCGTCGCCCAGCTGCTGCTGGACTTCGAGGATGGTCTCAACGTTGGAGACCTTCAGCGCGTCGTAGACCTTGGGCACAGAGTCCCGCGGAAACTCTACGTCAATCACCGCGCCGATGATTTGTACGATACGTCCGCTCATCTTGGTTCCTCTCAAAAACCTGCAAATGAAACCTGTTTGCCGGGAGCCACCTTAGCGATGGCAGGCTCCCTTGGCGTTATACGGCTGAAGCGCCGCCGACGATCTCGGAAATTTCCTGGGTGATGGCGGCCTGACGGGCCTTGTTGTACACCATCTCCAGATCGTCGATCAGGTTGCCCGCGTTATCAGTGGCACTCTTCATAGCGATCATTCGGGCGGCCTGTTCGCACGCACCGTTTTCGACTACCGCCTGATACACCTGCGATTCGATGAATCGAACCAACAGGCTGTCTAGCAACGCCTTGGCATCCGGTTCATACAGGTAGTCCCAGCTTCCGGGACGGGCGTTTTCTTCGTCATGCTTAGCGTCAGCGCCCATGTCAGGCGACAGCGGAAGAAGCTGACGCACGACGGGCCGCTGGGTCATGGTGTTGACGAACTCGTTATACACCACGTACAGACGATCCAGGCGTCCTTCGTCATACGCTTCGAGCATGACCTTGACACTACCGATCAGACCCTCGACGGTCGGTGCTTCCCCTAGTCCGCTCTTGGCCGCAATCAAGTTGCCGCCATAGTTGCGGAAGAAAGCACCGGCTTTCGAACCGAGGGCACAGAAGTCCAGCTCAGCGCCTTGCTGTTTCCAGGCAACGGCGTCTTTCACCACTGCCTTGAACAGGTTGACGTTCAAGCCGCCACACAGGCCACGATCGGTGGAGACCACAATGTAACCAACACGCTTTACCTCGTTACGCTCGACCATATAGTCGTGCTTGTACTCGGGGTTCGCGTCGGCAATGTGGCCTACCACGTTACGAATCTGCTTGGCGTACGGCTGGCCAGCCTTCATCAGATCTTGCGCTTTACGCATTTTCGATGCAGCCACCATTTCCATGGCGCTGGTAATCTTCTGCGTATTTTTAATGCTCCCGATCTGGGTGCGTATCTCTTTTGCAGCTGCCATAGCGATCTACCTTTCGTTCGTGGCTCTCAGAAAGCATGCAAGCCCGCCCGTAGGCGGGCCGGACATTACCAGCTCTGAGTCGCCTTGAACTTCTCGAGACCTGACTTCAAGCCGTCCTGAATCTCACCGTTGTAGTCGCCGGTCTGGTTGATCTTATCGAGCAACTCGCTGTGCTCGGACTTCATGTAGTCGTGCAGGGCACGTTCGAAATCCAGCACCTTGTCGACGCTCACATCGTCCAGGTGACCTTCGTTAGCGGCGTACAGAGACAGCGCCATTTCCGCCACTGACATCGGCGAGTACTGCTTCTGCTTCATCAGTTCGGTCACGCGTTGGCCGTGCTCGAGCTGCTTGCGCGTCGCTTCATCAAGGTCAGAGGCAAACTGCGAGAACGCCGCCAGTTCACGATACTGAGCCAGGGCCAGACGCACACCGCCCCCCAGCTTCTTGATGATCTTGGTCTGCGCAGCACCACCGACACGAGAAACCGAGAGACCTGCGTTGATCGCCGGACGAATACCGGAGTTGAACAGGTTGGTTTCCAGGAAGATCTGACCATCGGTGATAGAGATAACGTTGGTCGGAACGAACGCCGATACGTCACCACCTTGTGTTTCGATGATCGGCAGTGCGGTCAAGGAACCGGTTTTGCCCTTCACTTCGCCGTTGGTGAACTTCTCGACGTAGTCGGCGTTGACGCGAGCGGCACGCTCCAACAGACGCGAGTGGAGATAGAACACGTCACCCGGGTAAGCTTCACGGCCCGGCGGACGACGCAGCAGCAGCGATACCTGGCGGTAGGCAACGGCCTGCTTGGAAAGATCGTCATACACGATCAGCGCGTCTTCACCGCGGTCACGGAAGTACTCGCCCATGGTGCAGCCAGAGTAAGCGGCCAAGAACTGCATCGGTGCCGGGTCGGCAGCGCCCGCGGCCACGACGATGGTGTGATCCATCGCGCCGTGCTCTTCTAGCTTGCGCACCACGTTAGCAATGGTCGACTGCTTCTGACCGATGGCGACGTAGACACAGGTCACGCCTTTGCCTTTCTGGTTGATGATCGCATCGATGGCAATGGCGGATTTACCGATCTGACGGTCACCGATGATCAGCTCACGCTGACCACGACCGATCGGTACCATGGCGTCGATGGATTTCAGACCGGTTTGGATCGGCTCGTCAACGGACTGACGGGTAATGACGCCAGGCGCCACTTTTTCGACCGCGTCAGTCTGTTTGGCGTTGATGTCGCCTTTGCCGTCGATGGGGTTACCCAGCGCATCGACCACACGACCCACCAGCTCGGGGCCTACCGGCACTTCCAGAATGCGACCGGTACACTGGGCGGTCATGCCTTCTTCGAGCTGCAGGTAGTCACCCAGGACAACGGCACCCACGGAGTCACGCTCCAGGTTGAGTACCATGCCGAAGATGCTGTTGGGGAATTCGATCATTTCACCGAACATCGCGTCTTCGAGGCCGTGAATTTTCACGATACCGTCGGAAACGCTGACGATGGTGCCCTGATTACGGGCTTCGGATGCGACGTCAAGCTTCTCGATTCGCTGCTTGATGATGTCGCTGATCTCGGAAGGATTCAGTTGCTGCATGCCATGTCCCTCAGACTCAAGCGGTCAGCGCTTCGGAAAGTCGGTTCAATCGACCACGCACCGAACCGTCAATGACGGTATCGCCGGCACGCAGGATGACACCGCCAATCAGCGCCTTGTCCACCTGAGTAGTAATGGAGATTTCGCGATTCAGACGTTTCTTGAGCGCGTTTGCTAGCTTGGTCTGCTGTTGGCTGTCCAACTCGTAGGCGGACGTGACCAATACCTCGACTCGCTGCTCATGATCGGCACGCAGGTGCTCGAACTGTTCAGCGATGAAAGGCAGAGCCAACAGACGACCTTGGTCGGCCAGGGTATCCAGAAAGCGCGATACGTCGGTGCTCTGCTCCGGCAACATATCAGAGAGCAGAGCGACCTTTTTGTCGTTCTCGAGCTTTGGACTGCCCAGCAGGCGACGTACATCGCTGTTGGCAACCGCTGCGCTTAAAAAACCCAGCGCTTTGGACCAGCTATCAAGCGCCTCATGATCACGCGCGTATTCAAACGCCGCCTTAGCGTAAGGACGAGCGACGGTCAATAATTCCGCCATGGGTCACCTCCTTACAGTTCAGCAGCAAGCTCATCAAGTAACTTGCGATGTGCTTTCTCGTCGACCGAAGCTTCAAGGACACGCTCGGCACCTAGGATGGCGAGGTGAGAAACCTGGGCACGAAGCTCGTCTTTTGCACGATTCACTTCTTGCTCGATTTCGGAACGAGCGCTTGCCATCAGGCGTTCGCCTTCAGCGCGAGCCTGTTCGCGTGCTTCTTCGATCATTTGAGCAGAGCGCTTGTTGGCTTGCTCGAGAATTTGAGAAGCCTGCTCCTTGCTTTCACGCAGCGTTTGCTCAGCACGCTCTTGAGCAAGCTCAAGGTCGCGCGTCGCACGGCTGGCTGCGTCCAAGCCATCAGCAATTTTCTTCTGACGCTCGTGAAGCGCGTTGCTGATCGGAGGCCACACATACTTTATGCAAAACCAGACAAAGATCGCGAAGGCGATCGTCTGCCCGATAAGCGTCATGTTGATATTCACAGGGATGTACCTCTGACAAGTTCGTGGCGACCGGAGTGAAACAAAACCGAGCGGATGACCGCTCGGTCAAGCTGCATTAACCGGCGACAACGAAGATCAGGTACATCGCGATACCAACACCGATCATCGGAACGGCGTCCAGCAGGCCGGCCATGATGAAGGTTTTGGTTTGCAGCTGGTCGCCCAGTTCCGGCTGACGCGCAGTCGACTCGAGCAGTTTGCCGCCCAGAAGAGCGAAGCCAATACCGGTAGCCAGTGCGCCCAGACCGATGATGATAGCAGCTGAGAGATAAACCATTTCCATGATGTTGCTCCTGAGTTTAAGTTTTGGTTAAGGGTTGAGGGTTAATGAAAACGTCGTTGCTTGGTTTAGTGGTGTTCGTGCGCCGCGCTGAGGTAAACCACCGACAGCGTGGTGAAAATAAAGGCCTGCAGCGTTACCACGAGGATGTGGAAGATGGCCCATGGCACGTCCAACAGCCAGATTGCCCAGAACGGTAGTAGCGCAATCAGGATAAAGATAACTTCACCGGCGAACATGTTACCGAACAGACGCAGGCCGAGACCCAGCGGCTTCACAAGCAGGCCAATCACTTCCAACACCAGATTGAAGGGGATTAGCGCCCAGTGATTGAACGGCGTTAGTGACAATTCTTTGGCGAAACCACCGGCACCTTTGACTTTGATGCTGTAGTAGATGATCAAACAGAACACGCCTAGCGCCATACCCAGCGTGGCATTGGGGTCCGTAGTCGGTACGATTTTCATGTACTCGACGCCCAGACGCTTGAAGAGCTCGGGGCCATAGTCGACCGGGATGATCTTCAGCGTGTTCATGAGCAGAATCCACACGAACAGCGTGAGCGCCAGAGGCGCAATGATGGGGTTGCGGCCATGGAACGTGGCCCGCGTGAGGTTTTCGATGAACTCGACAACCATCTCAACGGCATTTTGCAGGCCGCTGGGAACGCCGGTGGTCGCCGCTTTACCGGCTTTACGGAAAATCCAGATGAACAGAAGGCCCATGGCGATGGACCAGCCCATGGTGTCCAAGTGAATGGCCCAAAAGCCCATTTCACGGGCTTCTTCGGCGGAGTGCGCCAGCGACCAGCCATTCTCTGGGTGTTTACCAAAGGTCAGGTTCTGCAAGTGGTGCTGGATATAGTAAGTCGATGAGACTTCGTTTCCTGCGGCCATAGACATGTCACCTCAATCAGTTGTGCGATTTCCCAGGCATTAGCCAAGGCGCAAGCCAATGCGTCAGAACAACCGCAACATAAGCACTAAAAAAGAAAGCGGGGTTTGAGGGGGGCACTACCACGAACACCAGCGCAAACAGCGCCACCGTCAAACCAAACTTGCCTGCCTCGGCACGAAACAGGTCCATTGCGCCCGATATTCGGCGCGTATTGCGAAAAATTCCTAACCGCTGTATGAAGAAAGCATGCGGTAGCAGTGCTACCAACGCTCCCGTTATGACCGACACGACCCCTGGCATCTGAGCAAAGGGGTAAACAAGCATTGCGCCGACTAGCATGACAACGAGCTGGGCGCAGATAAGTCGGACTACATAGGCTCGCCTGCGCTGGGTTTCAATTCGCTGCATATGCTTTCAACATCGTGCCTGTTCGCCAACGATTCCCCAGCGCGTTAAGCGGGTTGCTCACGGTGCCTTCTGGCATACCTATAAGCAACCTGCACAAATCTTGCGCGATTATAGGGAAGCGCTATCACACCTTCAACCGAAGTTGCACGGATTTCGCGCGTTTCAGCGCCGACTTGCGACCAAAGGGTGAAAAACTGGCCGCATCTTCCATTAGCCTGCTATTTAATATGCGCCAGGATTCCGTCCAACTCTTCGAGGCTAGTGTAGCGAATGGTGACCTTCCCCTTGCCCTTTTGGCCATGGTCGATCGACACCGGGGCACCCAGCAGTTCGCCTAAATGCGTCTCGAGCCGAGCAACGTCCGGTGTTTTGGAGACCTGCTTGGGAGATGAGGTAGACGCCTGTTGAGTCTGAACTTTTTTTACCAATGCCTCGGTGTCGCGCACCGTAAGATCTTTATTGACCACTTCGTGGGCCACCTGACGCTGCTGGGCACTGGACAGCGATAGCAGCGCTCGGGCGTGGCCCATATCGAGATCTCCCCGCTCCAGCAGTGTCTGCACTTCCGGGTCGAGGGCGAGCAGGCGCAGAAGATTGGCCACTTGGGTTCGGGATTTTCCTACTGCATCGGCGATCTGCTGCTGCGTTAGCTCGAATTCGTCGCCCAGGCGCTTCAAGGCCAATGACTCTTCGATCGCGTTGAGATTTTCCCGCTGAATGTTTTCGATCAGCGCCAGCGCCAGCGCTACCTCATCGCTAACGTGGCGAATGACGGCGGGAATGACGTCTAGCTCGGCCAACTGCGCCGCTCGCCAGCGCCGCTCACCGGCAATGATTTCGTAACGCTCTTGGCCAATGGGACGAACGACAATGGGTTGCATGACCCCTTGGGCGCGAATGGAGTCGGCAAGCTCTTCCAGCGCTTCGGGCTGAATGTCGCGGCGAGGTTGATACTTGCCACGTGTCAATTGACCCAGCGGCAGGCGCTCCAAACGTTCGGGGGCGTCATCCGACATGCCCTCGGGTAGGGACGCCTCAGCGTTGTCCAGCGTTGTCTCGCCGGTGAGATCCAAACTGTCACGACGACGGGCGCCCGCACCAATCAGGGCATCCAGGCCACGTCCTAGCGCGCGTTTACGCGTCATTCGCTTTCCCTCGTACTTTTTATGTTACGTACTGTTAACGCTACGGTAGCCACCGTTACAACGATAGGCGCCGAATCATCTCTTTGGCCAGCACGCGATAGGCTTGGCTACCCCGCGAGAAACGCGCATATTGGGTCACAGGAACACCATGGCTCGGCGCTTCAGCGACTTTGACGTTGCGCGGAATGGTCGTTTTGAGCAGCGCATCACCGAAAAAGTCGCGCAGTTGCTTATCCACTTCCCGAGTGAGGCTGGTGCGCTTGTCGTACATGGTGCGCAGAATGCCCGACACGGCAAGCTCGGGGTTCACACTTTGCTTGATCTGTTCCACGGTATCTAGCAATGCCGAGAGGCCTTCCAGCGCATAAAACTCGCACTGCAGCGGGATCAGCACGCCGTGGGCTGCCGTCAGAGCATTCACGGTCAGCATGTTCAGCGACGGGGGGCAGTCGATCAGCACCACGTCATAGTCGTTTGCAACGCTGGCGAGCGCTAGTGACAAGCGACTTTGGCGTTGGTCGCTATCCAGTAGTTCCACTTCTGCTGCGGTCAGGTCGCCGTTACCAGGGAGCACATCGTAGCGCACCGTCTGCCCGCGCACGATGACGTCACCGGCGGAGGCCTCGCCAAGCAGCACGTCGAGTACGCTTTTTTCAAGATCGTATTTATCGATCCCGCTGCCCATGCTGGCGTGTCCCTGGGGATCGAGATCCACCAACAGTACGCGGCGATCCAGAGCCGCCAGGCTCGCGGCCAGGTTAACGGCTGAAGTGGTCTTGCCCACGCCGCCTTTTTGGTTGGTCAGGGCAATGATCTGGCTCACTACGCAACTCCTTTTGGGGTCAGGATCAACAGCTGCCGCTCGGCGGTTTCGAAGGGTACATTCAACAGGTGGCGTTCACTCAGTGCAATGCCGTCGGGCAATTCACGTAGCTCGTCATCGGCACCGGGACCTTTCATCGCTAGCCACTGACCGTCGGCGGCAGGCAGCGAGTGGGTTAACGTCACGAAGTCGACCAGACTGGCAAACGCCCGCGAAATCACTTGATCGAACGATTGCCCGGTAAACTGCTCGACGCGGGCTTGGGTCGGGGTCACGTTCGTCAGTGACAGCTCCATCACTGCTTGACGCTGGAAACGTACTTTTTTGCCATTGCTATCCAACAGCGTTACCCGAAGCTCCGGGTTCATGATGGCCAGTACCAAGCCCGGCAGGCCTGGCCCCGCCCCTACGTCGAGAAGCTCAGGACCATGAACGTAGGGCGCCACGGCGGCGCTATCCAGCATATGACGGGAGACCATCTCCTCGACATCGCGCACTGCAGTGAGGTTATAAGCCCGATTCCACTTGTGCAACAGCGCTAGTAATCCGAGCAGTTGCTCTCGTTGCGTCGTCGTCACGGATACGCCCAGGTCGGCCAGCCCCTGGTCCAACTTAGGCGCAACGCCGCTGGGCAGCAGATCGATCAATGGCTGCAGTGCGCTCATCCGTTGGCGACCTCGGTATGACTGACCAAACGGCGCTTTTTCAGGTGAATCAACAGAATCGATACCGCCGCTGGCGTCACACCGGAAATACGTGCGGCTTGCGCGAGGGTTTCCGGGCGCGCAGCGCTGAGCTTTTGGCGGATCTCATGGGAGAGCCCTTCCACCGTCTGATAATCCAGTTCGGCGGGTAACGGGGTCGCTTCGTGGCGCTTCAGCTTATCGATTTCATCCTGCTGACGGTCGATATAGCCCTGATACTTGGCCTGAATCTGCACCTGCTCGGCGACCGCGTCGTCGTCGATATCGCCGCTCTCCATGCCAGGTAGCTCGGCGATATCGGCATAGGTTAGCTCGGGCCGCTTCAGTAGATCACTCAGATTGTACTCACGCGGCAGCGGTTTACCGGTCTTTTCGGCAATTTTCGCAGCGGCCGGGCTGTTGGGCTGTACCCAAGCAGTGGCCAGACGCGCCGTTTCACGCTCGATGGCGTCACGCTTTTGACTAAAGGCTGCCCAACGAGCATCGTCGACCAAACCCAAACTGCGGCCTTTCTCGGTCAAGCGCAGATCGGCATTGTCTTCACGCAGCAGCAAACGGTACTCCGCACGGGACGTGAACATACGGTAGGGCTCTTTGGTGCCCATGGTGATCAAGTCGTCTACCAGTACGCCCAAGTAAGCTTCATCACGGCGTGGGTACCACGCCTCGAGCTGCTTGGCGCGGCGAGCGGCGTTCAAGCCCGCCAAAAGACCTTGCGCGCCGGCTTCTTCGTAACCGGTGGTGCCGTTGATCTGTCCGGCAAAAAACAGGTTGTTGATAAATTTCGTTTCCAGAGAGTGTTTCAAATCCCGTGGATCGAAGAAATCGTACTCGATGGCGTAACCAGGACGCGTGATGTGCGCGTTTTCGAGCCCTTTGATCGAGCGCACCACCTGCAACTGCACGTCGAAAGGCAGCGAGGTCGAGATGCCGTTGGGGTAGAGCTCGTGGGTATCCAGACCTTCCGGTTCGATGAACACCTGATGGCTCGATTTGTCGGCGAAGCGATGCACCTTGTCTTCAATCGACGGGCAGTAGCGTGGGCCGATGCCTTCGATTACGCCGGAGTACATGGGGGAACGATCGAGGTTGTTCAGGATGATCTCGTGGGTGCGCTCGTTGGTGTGCGCAATATGGCAGCTCACCTGCCGGGGATGCATGTCGCGGGAGCCAAGGTAGGACATCACCGGCGTTGGCGTATCGCCTGGCTGCTCTTCCAATTGGGAAAAATCGACGGTCTTGGCGTCGATACGCGGCGGCGTACCGGTTTTGAGCCGGTCAACGTGAAGTGGCAGTGCCCGCAGTCGTTCAGCCAGTGCGTTGGAAGGCGGATCACCGGCGCGGCCGCCGCGGCTTTGATCGAGTCCAATGTGAATAACCCCACCCAGGAAGGTGCCGGTCGAGAGCACGACGGATTCTGCGTGGAAGCGAATGCCCGTCTCGGTCACGACGCCACGCACGGTGTCGTTATCCACAATGAGATCGCCAGCCGCCTGCTGAAAAATCGTCAGGTTGGGTTGGTTTTCCAACATGCCGCGAATGGCGGCTTTGTAGCGGACGCGATCAGCCTGGGCACGAGTTGCGCGCACCGCGGGCCCTTTACGTGCATTGAGCACGCGAAACTGGATGCCGCCTAAATCCGTGGCTAGCCCCATTGCACCGCCGAGCGCATCGATTTCTTTGACCAAATGACTTTTGCCAATGCCACCGATGGCCGGGTTGCACGACATTTGGCCGAGCGTCTCGATGTTGTGGGTCAGCAATAGGGTTTGACAGCCCATACGAGCAGAGGCCAGTGCGGCTTCGGTTCCCGCATGGCCACCGCCGATGACAATCACGTCAAAGCGGTCGGGGTAATTCAAGAGACACCTCGTCTTGCGCCTATTGGCACGATGATGTGGTCAGCGATTCGCCGCTGATGAAATTAGCCCGCCAGTATAAACCTCCTGTGGGTAACCGTCAGGTTTTTCCACACCCCGTATGCAACGCAGTGTCGTTATTAATAACAAAATAAAAATATATAAGAGAAGTTCTGTTAATGTTGTAACTACTGGTGTGGACAAAATCTGTTGATAAGTCAATATTCTCTATATTTTTTATAACCTTATATTGTTGACCTTTACGTGATTAAAGGGCGGAGTGCCTGCGTAGAAGCGGTGGTGGAGCTGTGGATTAAACATCGACTTACCCACAGCGCTGCTTGACAACGGGTTATCCACCTATGGATACCGTGCTTGTTACCGTACCTGTGAACAAGCCGGTCGATACGGCCGTATCGCTTGGAGAGCTGCTTATGCTGGGGGCCGTAGCGCTACGGCGGGACGCGTGTAAAAAATAGTATCCACAGGCAAAAAAATGGCCTGTCAGGAAGACAGGCCATCGGGTGAGTCGCTTTTTGTGCTTTGGTCGCCCTTAACAGAGCGGAGATCAAGTGCGTATCAGTGCTTGAGTACGCGCGCCAAAAACGATTGGGTGCGCTCGTGTTGAGGCGCATCAAAGAGTTGCTCGGGTGGGCCTTGTTCGGCAATTTCGCCCTTATGGATAAAGATGATGCGGTCGGCTACCTCACGGGCAAAGCCCATTTCGTGGGTCACGATCACCATGGTCATGCCCTCCTTAGCTAGCTCTCGCATGGCATCCAGCACTTCACCAATCATCTCGGGATCGAGCGCCGACGTTGGCTCGTCGAACAGCATGAGGCGCGGCTCCATCGCCAACGCACGCGCCAGCGCCACACGCTGCTGCTGGCCGCCGGAGAGCTGGCTGGGATACTTGTTGGCCTGATCGGCAATGCCGACGCGCTCCAGCAGCCGCTTGGCGGTCTCTTCGGCGTCTTGGCGGCTCCAGCCGCGGACCTTCATGGGTGCCAGCGTAATGTTGTCGAGCACGCTCAGATGGGGAAAGAGATTGAACTGCTGGAACACCATGCCCACTTCGGTACGGATGGTTTGCAGCGCCTGGCTGTTTTTACCGTTGGGCAACAGCGTGTTGCCGTCGACCTCTAAACTACCTGACTGAAACTCTTCCAAACCGTTGATACAGCGGATCAACGTGGACTTGCCGGAACCACTGGCTCCGATGACCACGACGACCTCACCCGGGACGATGTCCAGGTCGATATCCTTGAGAACGTGCAGACTGCCAAAGTGCTTGTGGAGCTTTTGCATACGCACAATGGGCGTTTGAGTAGAAGTCATCGTGCGCTCCTTATTGTCCGGCGAGGCCACGGCGCTCTAGTTGACGCAGCACCAGGGAAAGGGTCCAGGTAATGGCGAGATACATCAGCGCCACCATGAAATAGACCTCCAACGCGGTGAAGGTGGTCGCGATATAGATCTGTCCTTGGCGGACTAGCTCACTCACCCCGATGACGGAGAAGAGCGAGGTGTCTTTGATACTGATGATGCCCTGATTGCCGAGCGGCGGAATCATGCGGCGCAGTGCCTGAGGCCAGATGACATAGCGGAAGGCCTGTACCCTAGAGAGGCCAAGCGAAAGCGATGCTTCTCGCTGGCCGCGTTCGATGGATTGCACGCCGCCGCGCACGATCTCGGAGATATAAGCCCCAGAGTTGACGGCAATGGCGGCAATGCCCGCGACCAGGGCGTTGATGGGCCCACCCAGCAGTTGCGGCAAGCCGTAAAAGATGAAAAGCACCTGGACCAAGATGGGGGTGCCGCGGAATACCTCGACGTATACGATGGCAGGCCAGCGTAACCAGCGCACGGGACTAATGCGCAGCAGGCCGAAGAAAATACCGATGAAAAAGCCAATCGCTAGACCGCCAAAGGAGATCAGTAGCGTCCAGGGAATACCGGGTAATAAATAGGGGATCGAGCTAAACGCAGCCGACCAGTCGAACTGAAAGTTAACGTCCACGCGTTATCTCCAGGTAAAGAAAACAACGACACAGGGCCGGGGGAAATGGCCGCCCGGCCCTGTGGTGAGAATCGCTTCAAGCGTTGGCGATGAGCTATTGCGCGATTTAGTCAGCGCTAGGGGCTTCACCGAACCATTTGGTGTAGATCTCGTCGTAGGTGCCATCTTCACGCATAGCGGCTAGTGCCTCATTGGTCGGCTCTACCCACTCGCTGCCTTTGTGGAAGACGATGCCGTACTGCTGACCTTCGTATAGCGGGCCGACGACCTTAGTACGTCCCTCACCACGGGTTTGTGAGAAGTAAGCTACGTTGGGCGCATCGTAAAGTACGGCATCGACGTTACGGCCCAGCAGTGCCATGTACATATCGGCGGTGCCAGGATAGGGCGTGATGTCGGCGTTCTCGCCTAGCTCTTGTTGTAGGAAGTCGTAGCTGGTAGAGCCGATTTTAGTGGCCACTGACAGCCCTTCGAGATCCTCGATGGAGGAGACCTCTTCGTTGTCGGCGCGTACGATGATTTGCAGACCGGAGTCGTAGTAGGGATCGGAGAAGTCGACGACTTGAGCGCGCTCTTCAGTGATAGTGGTGCCCGCAATGGCGATTTCTTGACTGCCGGTTTGCACCGCAGGAATGATGCCCGAGAACTCCATGGTGGTGAGATTGACTTCGAAGCCAGCGCGCTCGGCCACTTCGTTGATGATGTCCATGTCGAAGCCGATCATTTCACCGGTATCGGGGTCGAGCATTTCGAAAGGCACAAAGCTTGGGTCAGTGGCCACGTTGACGGTAGGCGTTTGCGCAAACGCAGTGGTACTGCCCAAGCCCAGTGTAATGGCCGTGGCGATCGCAGAGGTAGTGAATAGGTGTTTCATTAGTTTCCCCATGTTTTATGTGGTTAGCCACGCAATTTATAGAATTTTTTTTCTTATAAATCGGCTAGGCAACCGTTATTGACCTTTCAACCTTGGCGAGAAACCGCCAAGGCGTCAAGTCATGGGGAGCGGTTGTCACCAACGCTGGTCACACCATAAACGAGGCGCCACACCCGCAAGTGGTGGTGGCATTGGGGTTTTGGACACGAAAACGCGCACCCGCCAGGCCCTCTTCATAATCGACCGTGGAGCCGACCAAGTACTGGTAGGAGAGCGGGTCGACGACCAGCGTGGCGTCGCCAAACTCGATCAGCGTGTCGTCGTCGGCAACGCTATCCGCGAAGTCGAAACCGTACTGAAAACCCGAGCAGCCGCCACCGGTGACGTAGACGCGCAGTTTTAGTGCCGGGTTACTCTCTTCGGCCATCAACGCTTTGATACGTTTGCGTGCGCTGTCCGACAGTAACAGGGGGGTTGGAACAAAAGCTTCTGCACCGCTCATGGGTACCTCCCGCGAGCTTTAAAAACGAATAATCCGCAATGAGGGACGATTATGGGTAATTCCCAGCAAATTGGTCAACTATTGCATCGGCATATCAAGCAGAGGGCAGCTCGCCGAGGAGGCGCTGTGAATCCTTCCATGGAAGCTACATTTGCCCCTTGGCAAATGACCTCCTCTCTGAGCTGCCCTCTGCATGCTGGTTTTGCGAGTTGTTTAAGGCATCAGCGCAGGAGCGTTCAGGCCCATGTGTTCGTCGAAGCCAAACATCAGGTTGAGGTTTTGGATGGCTTGACCCGAGGCACCCTTCACGAGGTTATCGATGACCGACAGGACCACGACCGTATTGCCGTCATTCGGGCGGTGGACGGCGATCCGGCAGGTATTGTTGCCTTTGACACTGCGGGTTTCCGGATGGCTACCGGCAGGCATCACGTCGACGAACGGCTCATTGGCGTAGCGTTGCTCGAACAGTGCCTGTAGATCCTCTGGCTCGGCGGTGAGCGTGCCATAGAGCGTGGCGTGAATGCCGCGGATCATGGGCGTTAGATGAGGAACGAAGGTCAATCCCACCGGGTGGGACTGCATGTCGCTCAAGCCTTGACGGATTTCCGGCAGGTGCCGGTGGCCGCTCGCGCCGTAGGCTTTCATGGACTCACTGGCCTCGGCCAGTAGCGAGCCGACCTTGGCACCGCGACCAGCGCCGGTTACGCCGGATTTACAGTCGGCAATCAGCTGGCTCGGATCGATCAAGCCAGCCTCCAATAGCGGTAAGTAACCAAGCTGAACCGCCGTGGGATAGCAGCCGGGCACCGCGATCAGGCGCGCTGTCTTGATCTTTTCGCGATGCATTTCAGGGAGGCCGTAGACGGCTTCTTCGAGCAGTTCGGGCGCGCCGTGGGGTTGGTCGTACCAGCGGCTCCACTCGTCGGCATCGCGCAGCCGGAAGTCGGCGGAGAGATCGATCACCCGAGTGCCGTTGGCCAGCAGCTCGCCGGCAAGCGCGTGAGCAACGCCATGGGGCGTGGCGAAAAAGACCGCATCCATCGCGCCCAGCGCCTGAGCGTCGGGTTCGCTAAACGCCAAGGTGTCATAGTGGCCGCGCAAATTAGGGTACATGTCGCACACTTTTACGCCCGTCTCCGAGCGCGAGGTAATGGCCTTGACGTTTACCTGAGGGTGCTGAGCCAGCAGTCTGAGAAGTTCGACGCCGGTATAACCGGTGCCGCCCACGATGCCAACGTTTATCACAAACCACTCCTTGTGCGCTTCGCGCAATCGACGCTTGAATAATTAACAGCCTAATGAGTGTGACCAGGCTGTCGAAGTGTATCCAGCTATGATACACAAGAGAGGCAGCGCTTGAGAGCGCTGCACAGCACGAGACAATGAAACGAACAACAAACGCAAGGACGGACGTTGTGGCACGTTTTTCTCGGTCAGACTTCACCCTAGAGAGCTTTCGCCGCCAATTGGCGAACGTGGATGCGTTGCCGCAGCTATGTGTGCTGGGGCTGGTGTCCGGGGTGATTACCGGGGCGGTGATGGTGGCGTTTCGCCTGCTGCTGGAAGCGGGGGCGGCGCTCTACATGCCGGACGGTGATCCGGAAGCCTTCGAAGGGTTGACGCCTTGGCTAAGAGCACTTCTGCCGATCATGGCCGTCACGTTGATTGGTCTGTTGCTCTATCGGCAGCGGTCTACCGCACGCAAACTCGGCGTCAGCCATGTGATCGAGCGACTGACCTATCATCAGGGTCGCTTCCCGCTGCGCAACTGGCTGAATCAATGGTGGGTGGGTGTGGTTTCGGTGCTTGGTGGTTTGTCCGCCGGGCGCGAAGGCCCGGCGATCCACTTGGGCGCGGCGGCGTCCAGCGGGTTAGGGCTTAAGCTGCGGCTGCCCAATAATAGCTTGCGGGTGTTGGTGGCTTGCGGCACGGCGGCGGGTATTTCCGCTTCGTTCAATACGCCCATTGCGGGGGTCATCTTTGCCATGGAAGTGGTGATGATGGAGTACACCCTGATGAGCTTCATGCCGGTGATCCTGGCCTCCACCATGGGCGCGCTGGTGGCGCAGGTGATGTATGGCAACGAGCCTGCGTTTCGCATTCCCGAGGTGGCGTTAGGCTCGCTGATGAATCTGCCCTGGATCGTGGTGATTGGCTTGGTCATAGGTTTGATGGCAGGGCTCTTCATCCATATTTCACGAAGTCAGCGCCTACAAACCCTGCCGCTGTGGTTGAGATTGGGCGTCGTGGGTGTCGGCACCGGGGTATTGGCGTGGTGGTTTCCGGAGATTCAAGGAATTGGCTATGACAGTGTCGCCGCGGCACTGAATAATCAGTTGGCTATCAACGTTCTGCTGGCGCTGATGGTGGCCAAACTGTTGATCACGGCGATAACCGTCGCAGGCGGTGTGCCGATTGGTATTATTGGCCCGGTACTGGTGGCGGGGGCAGCCACTGGGGCCCTGGGTGGCATGCTCGGCGGCTGGCTATGGCCCGAGAAAGCCGCTGACCCGGGCATTTACGCCATGCTCGGCATGGCAGCGATGATGGGGGCTGTTCTACAGGCGCCTCTCGCGGCGCTGATGGCGCTACTAGAGCTGACGCATACCCCCAATATCATGTTGCCGGGAATGCTGGTCGTGGTGGTGGCCTGCTTGACGTCGCGCCAGCTGACGGGCTGTGAAGGTTTCTTCATTAGCTCGGTACGCTACGGGTTACACCCCCTTCAGCAGCCGCTGATGCAGGCGCTTTCCCGGGTCTCAGTCCCAGCGGTCATGGAGCGTCGCTTAGTGCGCACTGAACGAATGATCACACCTGACCAAGCCCGCCGCTTGCTGGAAACCAACCCCATGTGGCTGGTGATCGAGCGCTCCAGTGATGACAAGCCCGTGCTGGCGCTGAAGGCGGCAGAGCTTGCTCGCTGGCTCTTGGAGCATGACGAAGCGCTCAATGGCGAAGCACCGCCGGAAGATGAGTTGGTGGATCTCTTGGAGATTCCCGGCCAACGGTTGGAAATGGCCCCGATTGGGCTACAGGCCACACTATCCGAGGCGTTTTTGAAGCTTCAAGACAGCGCGCTTGGGGCACTGTACGTCGTACATGGCTACCGACCAAAGCAGCAGCGAATTTCAGGTATCATTACTCGTGGCGCGATCGAGCGTTATTACCACTACACTGACGCTCGACAGCCGGATGTCCGTGATACTGATCCCTAATAAAGAGCCCACCGCCTAAGGAGAGACCATGTACGAATGGGTAAAGGCCATTCATTTGATGGCCGTTGTGACCTGGTTTGCCGCACTGTTCTATTTGCCAAGACTGTACGTGTACCACGCCATGGCACGCGACAAAGGCGATGAGCAAGCGATCACTTACTTCAAGACCATGGAGCGCAAACTCTATCGTGGCATCATGACGCCATCGATGATCCTGGTGCTGATTTTTGGGGGCTGGATGCTCTATTTGGTGCCCGCATGGTTTAGCCAAGGCTGGATGCATGCCAAGCTCACGCTCGTGGCGCTGCTGATTGCCTATCACCACGTTTGCTTGATTTATTTAAAACAGTTCGATCAGTCGCGCTGCACCAAGAGCCATGTCTTCTTTCGCTGGTTCAATGAAGCCCCGGTGATTGCACTGGTCGCGATTATTTTACTGGCGGTAGTGAAGCCCTTTTGATGCGTCGTCCCCTTCCCCCTGTCGTCTTAGTGTTAGCAGGCCATGATCCAACGGGCGGTGCCGGGCTGATGGCCGATAGCGAAGCCGTCGCCGCCTGTGGCGGGTGGGCCGTCACCATCCCCACGGCGCTGACTGTACAAAATTGTCATAACGTGTCCCGCGTGATGCCCGCTGACCCTGGGTCCATGCGGCAAATGGCCGAAGCCGTCAGTGACATGCAGATTGCGGCGATCAAGCTGGGGCTGCTGGCAGACGAGGCCACGCTGCGCGCTGCCGAGCAGATCATTCGCCGTTTTCCTGGCGTGCCGGTGGTGGCCGATCCGGTGCTGAAAGCAGGAGGGGGCGCTGTGTTATCCACAGCCGCTTTACAGACGCTTTACCGAGACCGGCTGTTGCCGCTTGTGGATATCTTGACGCCGAACCGCTTTGAGTTGGCGGCGCTGACACCGGAAATTCTAAAGTCCCATGACGACACTGCCCGGGCGGTGTCACTGCTGTCACAAGGTTGCCAAGCGGTGCTGGTGACGGCAACGGATGACCCCTTACCCGGTTCAGCCGAGCAGGTGGTGCATACGCTGCACTCGCCCGATACCACTCGCCAGTGGCAGTGGCCGCGCTTACCTGACGTCTTTCATGGTTCCGGCTGTACGCTCGCGTCTGCCCTAGCAGCCCGATTAGCGGTTGGTGAGCGCTTACCAACTGCCTGTGAACAGGCCCAGCACTTTACCTGGGAGAGCTTGTCTCACGGCTACCAGCCCCCGAGTGGCCAATGCTTGCCGAATCGCTTGCCACGTCCCGTGCGCTTTTGATCTCATTGGTAGTAAGTCATTTATACAGAGGATGCCATGACCACATCTGCTGAACTGTTCGACCTCGCGAGTCGCCATATCCCTGGGGGCGTGAACTCTCCCGTCCGTGCCTTCAAAGGGTTGCACCGCCCACCGGTCTTCATGGAACGTGCGCAGGGCGCTTACCTCTTCGATGTCGAGGGCAACCGCTACGTCGATTACATCGGCTCCTGGGGACCGATGATTACCGGTCACGCCGATCAAGACGTATTGGCGGCCGTACGTGCGCGGTTGGATAATGGGCTCTCGTTCGGTACCCCCACGGCCGTGGAAACCACCATGGCAGACCTGATCTGCGACATGATTCCCTCCATGGAAATGGTACGCATGACCAGTTCGGGCACGGAAGCCACCATGTCAGCGATCCGGCTGGCGCGGGGCACCACGGGACGGGATAAGATCGTCAAATTCGAGGGTAACTACCACGGCCACTCGGACTCCCTACTGGTGAAAGCGGGCTCCGGTGCATTGACCCACGGCGAGCCCAGCTCACCGGGCGTTCCGGCGTCGTTGGCCGAACACACCATTACACTCTCCTATAACGACCCGGAGGGGGTGGAAGCGTGCTTTGCCGAGATCGGTGAGCAAATTGCCTGCATCATCGTCGAGCCGGTGGCGGGCAATATGAACTGCATTCCCCCTCAGCCAGGTTTCTTGGAAACCTTGCGCCATGTCTGTAACGAGTACGGTAGTATTCTGATTTTCGATGAGGTGATGACGGGTTTCCGCGTAGCGTTGGGCGGTGCCCAGGCCTACTACGGTGTCACGCCGGATTTGACCTGCTTGGGTAAGATCGTCGGCGGTGGTATGCCGGTCGGTGCGTTTGGCGGCAAGCGCGACATCATGCAGAACATCTCGCCGCTGGGGCCGGTGTATCAAGCGGGCACGCTGTCGGGGAACCCGCTGGCCATGGCCGCCGGGGTGGCACTACTCACCAAGCTGCAGGTGCCGGGCTTCCACGATGCCTTGAGCCAGCGCGTACAAACGCTGTGTAACGGTCTACAAGAGCGCGCCAATGCAGCTCGCGTGCCGATGATGACGCAATCCGCAGGCGGCATGTTCGGTGTGTTCTTCACCTCACAATCCCGTGTGGATAACTTTGCTCAAGCCACGGCGTGTAACCCCGATGCTTTTCGTCGCTTCTTTGGCGCGATGCTGGATCATGGCGTGTACCTTGCGCCTTCTGCCTATGAAGCCGGCTTTATGTCTAGCGCACACACGCCCGAGGATATCCAGCTCACGCTGGATGCGGCCGAGAAAGCCTTTGCCGTTATGTAACGTTAAGTAACTATCTGGCCAAGTGCCTGCTACACTGCAAGAGCCGCTCTTATCGAGCGGCTCTTGTGGTTACCGAGGTAGCTAACATGAAACGATTATCGGCTTGGCACGCGTCACGACGATACGGTGCGTGGTTGACCACCGTTCTTACCCTTGGCTTGTCTTTCCCAGGGCTAGCCGCACAGGAGCAGGATATGACCCAAATCCACATCACCATGAGCGGCTCTCCCGGCGCTGAGTTTTCGGCCGAGTGGCGCATTACCCAGGACGGCGACACCATCGAACATCCTGAAACTCGAGGCACGGTGCCCGCAGAGTTCACCTTCGAAGGAGATACCCTAGAAGGTACCGTTAAACTCCTGAGCGACGATGAGCGGTTGGAAGTCGATATCGTCAAAGGCAGCAACCGTTCGCGCTCTTCTACCCAAGGCAAAGGCGGGACGCTGACGGTGGTGGTACGTTAGGTGACAGCACAAAAAAACCGCCCCCGGAAGGGGCGGTTTTGACGACAAGGCCAAATGTTAGTTGCCTTGACTGACCACGTTATAGTTGCCACTACCAGTGGTTAAGATTTGCGAGAAGTGCTGTCCAGCCCCCCCGAACGCACCACTTTGGTTTACAAAATGGGTGTTGCCATTGCCATTGGTACTGATGAAGGAGTCATGCCCGTAACCCGTTTGGGTCACCGCTGCATAGTTAAAGTCGCCGTCGAGGATGATGTCGCTGTCAAGCTCATCACCTGTTTGGGTGGTATATGTCCGGTTAAAGCTACCGTCAGCTTTCACGTAGCTATCGTTTAGCTCGCCGTCCTGGACGACATTCGACTCGTTGAACCAACCTTCCTGTTGTACCCAAGAGTCGTTTAGTCGGCCCTCTTGCATTACATTAGCCATATTAAATCGACCTTCTTGAACAACAATGGAATCGTTGGTAATGCCCTCTTGAGTTACATAGGCGGTATTTTTAAAGCCGTCTTGATCAATGCTGGAGTAGTTATTGCCTGGTGAAGTAAGGGCCTGACCTACAACATCGTCTTGAGTGACGTTGGCTTTGTTTGAAGTACCCTCTTGCTTGATGCGAGAGTCTTGTGTACCCCATTGTGTTACGGATGTACTGTTAAAATTACCATTTTGCTCGATTTGTGAGTCACTACCCACGGCGCTACCGTTGTAGAGAGAACCACCCATGCTGTCGATATCGGCACGCGAGCCGTTGAACTGCCAGCTCGGTGCAGTTTGAGCCATTGCAGCAGCGCTCATGGTCAGAGCAACGGCAGCAGCGATAGTGGTCATTTGAGTTTTCATGGTTACATCCCCTTTATGATGCTCTTACTTTAGTTATTACTGAGGCCGTATCGACTGCTCAGTAGGTGTCGACGGTGACTGGGCGCGCATTGCCTGAGTAGGCGCGTTGTTCGACGCTAATGCTGCGATAGCCACTCCCCGATTGAGAGACTTGAACATCGCTACGTTGGCCCAACTGAGTCACGTAGGTTTCAAGCGGTTGATCGTTGCCTGACTGGATGACATTAGCGGTGTGATAATTGCCCTTTTGCAAAATGACACCTGCATTATTGCCACCCACTTGTTCGATATTGGCGTTATTCCAATCTCCTCGCTGGCTAATGCGAGAGAAGTTACCTGTTTGATAACTCGCAGAATACGACTGGGTTACGTTCGTACGATTGTTGTTACCAATCTGTTGGATAATGCTGAAGTTACCTTGATAGCTCTGCGCATTGGTATCGTTGAAATACTGCTCAATGCGATGGCTAAAAGAGTCTGCAAAGGTAGGTAATGAAACTGCAGAAGCAATCAAGCAAGCAGCAATAGGTGTCGCTAAGCGAAATGTTGCAGTGCTTTGCTTCGAATCGTTAGGTTTCATTTTTATTCCCTCTGCAACAATTTGTATCTTTTTGTATTTCATGCGTTGAGTTTGGCTGATTTATATTTTGACGCCATAAGTAAAAAATGTATGTTGCAGGCGATTTTTTTAGTTAAATCGAGAAAGAATAGTATGAGAAAACTCATACTTTTATTGGCATATAAAAACGGCTTTGCGTGGTGGCAAAGCCGTCAATAGTTTTATATTGCGTTTCTTTGGTGATAAGTTCAGTAATTCTTATAAAAGCGGCGTGGGGGCATTTAAATAATCGGCCAATACTGAGTTTTGCAAGCTAGCCCCGTTCGATAAATTCCATAGGTTATTCTCTACGCCTCGAGCAATTAAGTGGATAACGGCAGATTCTATGGCTGACATGACGGCAAGCTGGACAGGTTCATTGGTCGTAATGCCGGCTTCCGCTTCCAGGAGCCGCCTAAAATCAATAAAGCGATACACTCCTGCCCGAAGCTCTTTAGAGTAAATGGTTTTGGTCGTCGTCACGTTAGCCAGTATTTCGCCTGTGGATATCTCGACGGCTCGTAAATTGACCGTTACCTGATCCACCTGATACTGCCCTGATGCTCCAATGCCGAAATATTCTGCACCCGCACCACCGGTTCTGACGTTGGACTCATAAGCAATGATGCCTCCTTCAAGCATGACCGATGCTGCTCTTAACGAGGGCAAAGTATCGGGTTGATTAAAGCGCTCAAATTCAGCACGAATGATACGTCGCTCGGTCAGCAGATTTTGCAGCCCCACGCGCTCCAAAGGGATAAACCAACCAGAGTCAGCTAATGCGCCTGTCAACATCGCTGCGGCACCTTGTGTCACGGCGGTGGAAAAAGTACTGGCTGGAGCAGGGCGGTACTGACCCGTTTGGTCTCGAAAATCATACACAGAGACGAAGATTTTCCCTGCCGGTGGAGGTAACGAGACTAAATCTTGATAGGTCGCTCCACGGGGCGTCAGGGTTGCCTGTGCACCCTCTAGATTTTCGGACGTAGCCACCATCCCCGCGCACCCACTTAGGAGACTGACCATTATAATTGAAGCGATGATTTTCATGTTGATCCCCTGGCGACACTTATAGCGTCAGTGTTCGGTTGTTAAACCGTTTTGATTTTCTTAAGTGCCTGTTTTGTTGTTAAGGATTAAATAATCCACCCACGCTAATGTTGGTGACATCCCCTGTTACTTTATCAACTACTCTTACAATAAGCTGTCCACCTTCATCGCGTACAACGACACTGAATTCTCCACTATCGAAAGAGCCTTCACCAATTTCGCCAGCGCCTACATCGCTAATGAGCTGCGAGATGAGTCTGCTTTCAAGACTTTGAATAAGCCGCTCAGTAGAGGATAGAGGTTCGATGCTTCTTGCATTAGGGTCGCTATTGGTGTCCTGTGATTGTGCCTTTCCTAGCAAATAGCTACCCATGAAGGGGTCACCGCCAAAAGATGGGTTGAGAGGCTCGTAAATAAGTTCTCCAGCGGTGCTTTTAAGAGAGAGCGACGCTGCCAAACCAGATATTATCAAGGCACTCAATGTGCTTTTTTTAAGGTTAGCACTCATTAGTTTAACTCCTCTTTTCCTAGGTCTTTGTCTGAGGTAAGCGCTGCCGTGAGCTGCTGTTGCAGAAGCGCTTCTTGGACAACTTGTACAGCTTCTCCTGCGACGCGATCAGCCTCGCTAATACGAGGAGAGAGCTGGGTTCTGAAGTACATTTTATTGCCTTCCATTATCCATAGTTGGCTACCCCAGCGTGCATCGGGGCGTTCCTGTATGGTGAGTGTTGCGTTCCCTATAATGCGGTTGTCCATGGCAAGTTGACTAAATGCACGATAAAAGGTCTTACCTGCCATTGTGATCGTGCGATCCACCATGATGCCGGTCAGCTCACTGCTGCCATGCAGACGGTTCTGTATTTCTGGGCCATCAGGGCTTGATAGCTGGTTAATGTCATCAACAGCTTGGGTATCGCTAACAGACTCTTCCTCGCTAGCGTTAGCACTACCCATTAGGAGTACAAAAAAAAGTAATCCCAATACGTTGGCTGAATGACTTAGGAGGGTTTTTAACATGTCATCAACCTTCATTTAGCTAACGATGGCGCTGCAAACTGCGCGCTGTTTCGATATTGGGTAAAATGGGGCCTAAGTTTTGGTGAATCCAGTTCAGCGCTTGTATACGGTTATGCACATTGATTTTTCTAAAAATATTGTAAAGGTGTGATTTAACCGTGTGCTCACTTACAAAGAGTTTGTCGGCAATCTGTTGATTGGAGGAGCCAGCACTAAGTAGCGAAATGATCTCCATTTCTCGATTGGTCAAGCCGCAGGCAGGTCGAAACGCGTTGCTTTGATATTTGCGGTAAAAAAGGATCAAACGGGCCATCAAATCGCGTGACATCCAAAGCTCACCTTCGAGTAACGCGTGAATCCCTTTACAGATCACTTCAAGACTCTCGTCACGGTAAAAGACGCCTTTGAGCTGGGCGCATGACAGCGCTTCCAGTGCATGGTCCATATCGCGAATATTGAAGGCGGCCAGCGAGGTTTTGGCCAAGTTATCAGGAAGATTTTCCTGCCACTCGGGTAGCTCTTCTACGCCGATATGGTCACTATCGATGAGTATTAACAGCTTGTTTGGAATGATCGTGGGTAGTGAACTTTTAGGTGAGTGAATGCTTACCGTACACCCTGTGTGTTCGTGTAAGTAATCGGCAAAAAGCTGCGCCTGTGGGCTTTTTTCGGTGATGATGTACACCAAGCCGTGCGTTTTTTCTTGGGACATTGGGGAGGCCTCATGAGCGTAAAGCGTGAGCAGGTGACTAAATGAGTGTTGCCTATAAGCTACATTTCGTAAAGATTTGTTATCAAAATAATTATAAAAGTAATTTGAACTTTATTATTACTTTTTGGAATATATAGTTCAAGCTATTGTTTTTATATACATTTACTAGTGGATAATGGTCAATGATTGCGCTGAGTGACAAGATACACTGAGTAACATTGTGTTGCCTTTAGCTGTGTTCTCGATAGGCGTAAACTGGCCCCATCATGTGAAGAGGTCGCCCCTATGAATGCAGCCAATACGCTCGTTTTAGCCAGTGGAAATTCTGGAAAATTAAAAGAATTCAATCAGTTGCTATCGCCCCTTGGACTGGATGTACGCCCCCAGGCTGAGTTTGGTGTGCACGATGTCGAAGAGACAGGACTGACGTTCGTTGAAAATGCGCTGTTAAAGGCCCGTGAAGCGAGTCGCGTAAGCGGGTTACCGGCGCTCGCCGACGACTCAGGTCTGGAGGTCGATGCGTTGCATGGAGCGCCTGGCATTTACTCTGCTCGCTATGCCGGTGAGCCGAAAAGTGACGAGCGTAACAACGAGAAACTGCTGGCAGCACTCAGTGAGTGCGCGGAAGGCCAGCGCACGGGCCGTTATTGGTGTGTCTTGGTCTATTTACGCCATGCAGCAGACCCGGTACCTGTGATCGTTCAACGAAGTTGGGAAGGAGAAGTATTGGCTCATCCCCGGGGAGAGGGCGGTTTTGGCTACGATCCGCTGTTCTGGCTACCCGATCAGGGGATGAGCGTGGCAGAACTGCCCAGTGAAACGAAGAACCGCTTGAGCCATCGCGGACGTGCGTTACACGCGTTGGTGGACATTCTGAAGGTGGCGCATGGCTAATCGATTGCCGCCGCTCTCGCTTTATATTCATACACCTTGGTGTGTACGCAAGTGCCCTTACTGCGATTTCAATTCTCACGAACCTGAATCTGGCGCCAATGACCTACCCGAAGCGGCCTATTTGGCCGCCTTGCTGAGTGATTTGGACGGCGATTTGGCGCTGGCGTCTGGCCGTACTCTTCAAACCATTTTTATTGGCGGCGGCACGCCTAGCTTGCTATCGCCGACGTTTTATCGACAGTTATTCGATGGCATTCGTGAGCGGCTCGCCTTTTCGCCTAGCATTGAAATCACCCTGGAAGCCAATCCAGGCACGACCGAGCAGCAGCGGTTCATTGGTTATCGGGAAGCCGGTATCAATCGATTGTCTTTGGGGGTGCAGAGTTTCCGCCCCACTCAACTGAGTGCGTTGGGGCGAATTCATACCGGCAACGAAGCGGTGACTGCCATCGGTGAAGCCAGAGCGGCGGGATTCGATAACCTCAACATCGATCTCATGCACGGCTTGCCCCAACAAACACCTGAGCAAGCCATGGAAGATATCGATCAGGCGCTTGCCCTCGATCCTGAGCATCTTTCGTGGTACCAGCTCACCCTGGAGCCCAATACGGCGTTTTTTTCTCACCCTCCTCCTTTGCCAGAGGAGGAGGCGTTGTGGGACATTCAGGAGGCGGGGCACCAGCGCCTGGAGCGAGCCGGGCTGCGTCGATACGAGATATCGGCCTACGCCCGTCCGGGATGTCAGAGTCGCCATAACCTAAACTACTGGCGATTTGGCGATTACCTAGGAATTGGGGCAGGCGCTCATGCAAAGCTCTCCTCCATAGATTCCCAAGGGAAGTGGCAGATCGAACGGCGTTGGAAGACGCGCCAACCTAATGCGTACTTGCGCCGTGCCAATGACCCGCGTGGCTTCCTGGCAGGCCAGCAACTCATCGAGCCCCGCGAACTACCACTGGAGTTTGCCATGAACGCGCTCCGACTGACCGAAGGGGTACCATTGGCGGATTGGGAGGCTCACACTGGCCAGCCAGAGGCACTGTTACTTGCGCGTTTACACAGTGCTCAAGAAAAAGGACTTTTAATGGAAATGCCTGAAAAGCTGCGTGCATCGCCCCAAGGTCTATTATTCTTGAACGAGTTGCTGGCCTTGATCAGCGAAGAGTGACCAGCGATCGATTCGGTACACCCTCAATCATAAACAAGGAGTGAGTGATGCGTATTTCTCGACTACTGACCCCACTGGCAGCGGCGATATTACTGGCTGGCTGCGCGACGTCCGATCCTTACGGCGGTCAAACGCAGCGCTCGAGCACCGCCATGGGCACCGGCATTGGTGCAGCGATTGGTGCAGCGGCGGGCGCTTTATCCGGTGATGGCAGTACGAGCCGTCGTGACCGTGCGCTAATTGGTGCCGCTGTGGGTGCGGCCGCCGGTGCAGGCGTGGGTGCCTATATGGACCGTCAAGAGCAGCAGCTTCGCAATAACCTGCAAGGATCGCGTATCGAGATCGATCGGCGCGGTGACGATATCGTGCTCAACATGCCCAGCAGCGTTACGTTCGGATTCGATTCTGCCGAGCTCACCTCGGATGCGCGCAGCGCTCTAAACGAAGTGGCGAATGTCCTCACTCAGTACACCGATACCCGCGTAAACATTGCTGGCCATACGGATAGCACCGGGGATGCCAGCTACAACCAGCGCCTCTCAGAGCGTCGTGCCCAATCGGTCGGCAGCTACCTGAGCCAAAATGGCGTCTCTTCCATGCGGTTGAATACCATGGGCTACGGTGCTAATCAGCCGGTGGCTAGCAATGCTACCGAGCAGGGCCGCGCGCAGAACCGTCGCGTAGAAATCACCCTGACGCCTACCGGCAACGGCCAGTAATATGCGTTAATCCCGGCATTGCCGCCCAACGCCCGCTATGCTCACATAGCGGGCTTTTTTTGTTCAATTGCTAGCGAGCTGCCATGCTGTCGTATCAACACGCCTACCACGCCGGTAACTTTGCCGATGTTCATAAGCATTTAACGCTTTACGCGGTGACAGATTATTTATTACGTAAAAAATCATCAATTACATATATTGATACCCATGCAGGCAGAGGGCTCTACCCGCTCGCCACGAAAGAGACTCAGCGGCTTCAAGAGTATCGAGAGGGCGTCGCACCGCTCTGGCAGGTTCGGCAGCAGTTGAGTGATCCGTTGCTTGGTAAATGGATGGCGTCGTTGGAAAGCGCGCAGCCCCAATCGACTGTGCTTTCGCACTACCCTGGCTCACCCTGGTGGCTGGCTCAAAGGCTGCGTGAGCAGGACTCACTGCGCCTATTTGAGCTGCACCCTGGTGAGCACGAGCATTTGAGCGGGCAAGCGTTGCCCAAACAGGCCCGACGCGTTTATGGGGATGGGTTGCTGGGCCTGAAGCAGCTGTTGCCGGTGGCAACGCCACGGCTGTGCGTGTTGATAGATCCGAGTTACGAGCGCAAAGTGGAGTATCAAGAGGTCGTCGACGCGGCGGCTTACAACCTCGAAAAAGCACGCCACGCCGTGGTGATGATCTGGTACCCGCTACTGCCCGCCGGGCATCATGACACGTTGCTCAGCGGCCTTGAAGCGAGCGGAATTCGCAAGATTTGGCACAGTGAGCTGCTGTTACGCGCCTCGGCGGAGGGCACGCATGGCATGTATGGAAGCGGCATGGTGGTGATCAATCCACCCTGGGGACTGGATGAGCAATTGTCAGCAGCGATGGCTCAGGTGGCACCGCTGCTGGGGAGTGACAGCCACTACCGCGCTAAATGGCTCGTAGGTGAGTAGTGGCGGTGAGTGGTGGGGACTATTTACCAATACAGAAGCTGCCAAAGATTTCACCCAGCAGGTCATCGGCACTGAACTCACCAGTGATCTCTCCTAGTGCTTGCTGCGCATCTCGTAAATCTTCGGCAAGAAGCTCGCCAGCACCGTAGCCATCCAGTTGGGCTCGCCCGGTGTCTAGCGCCGCCATGGCGCGGTCAAGCGCATCCAGGTGACGTCGGCGGGCAGAGAAGCGGCCTTCGGTCGTGGCAGAGAAGCCCATCACCTCCTTTAGGTGCGTTCTCAAACTATCCACACCCTCTCCGGTTTTCGCCGATAGGCGGATGATCGGTGTGGCTGTGGATAAGTCAATGCCTGGCGTTTCTGCACTCGCGTCGATCTTGTTGCGCACCAGCGTTAGCCGCCGTTGATCCGGAAGGCGCTCCACGAACTCTGGCCAGATGCTCATTGGGTTGGTGGCATCCGTGGTGGAAGCATCCACCATGAGCAGTACCCGGTCGGCCTTTTCGATTTCTTCCCACGCCCGGGCAACGCCGATTTTCTCTACCGCATCGGGCGTATCGCGCAGGCCAGCGGTATCGATGATGTGCAGCGGCATACCGTCTAGGTGGATGTACTCCCGAAGGACGTCCCGTGTCGTACCCGCGATATCCGTGACGATGGCGGTATCTTGCTCGGTCAGCGCGTTCAGCAGGCTCGATTTACCGGCATTGGGACGCCCTGCAATCACTACACTCATGCCCTCGCGTAGTAGCGCGCCCTGCCCAGCGGCTTTGCGAACGGCGACGAGTGCTTGCTGAACGCTCTCCAAATGCGTAGCGACATGGCCATCGGCGAGAAAGTCGATCTCTTCCTCTGGGAAATCGATGGCGGCTTCCACGTAAACGCGCAGTTCGATCAGCCGTTCTACCAGAGCCGATACGCGCTGGGAGAATTCGCCCTGTAACGAGCGCACGGCGTTTTCAGCAGCGGATCGGGAAGTGGCATCGATCAAATCGGCAATCGCTTCTGCCTGGGCCAAATCCAGCTTGTCGTTGAGGAACGCCCGTTCGGAGAACTCCCCCGGCCGGGCCAGGCGAGCACCGAGCTGCAGGCAGCGCTCTAGCAGCATATCCATGATGATGGGACCGCCGTGGCCCTGCAACTCCAGCACGTCCTCACCGGTGAAGGAGTGGGGGCCGTTAAACAGGAGCGCGATGCCCTCGTCAATAATGCCCTCAGCGCCGTGAAACGGACCGTAGTGGGCGTAACGGGGAGCAGGGCAATCACCCAGTATCTCAGCGGCTATCGAGCGGCAGGCGGGGCCTGATACGCGAATGATGCCCACGCCGCCACGGCCAGGGGGGGTTGCCAAGGCGGTAATGGTGTCTTGGGTATAGAGTCGGTCGGCCATGACGCTTCCTAAAGACGAAAGAGGGAGAGAGTGTTTCGCGATGGTGCTCATGATGAGTACCTTCGCCCTAAAACGCCAGACCCCCGCAAAGGCGGGGGTCTGGGAGTAGCAGAGGGGGGGGCTATTACTTGGTTCGCATCCCTTTGCCGACGCTTGGATCCTTCTCGATGCTGCGCGTAATGAAATACTGCTGCGCCACCGAGATGATGTTGTTGACCACCCAGTAGATGACCAGGCCGGCCGGGAACCACAGGAAGAAGAAGGTAAAGATGATCGGTAGCATCTTCATGATCTTCGCCTGCATGGGGTCTGGCGGTGTCGGGTTCAGCATCTGCTGAACGAACATCGAGATACCCATCAGAATCGGCAGGATGAAATAGGGATCTTTCACCGAGAGATCCTGGATCCAGAACATGAACGGCGCGTGGCGCAGCTCGACGGATTCCAGCAACATCCAGTACAGGGCGATGAATACCGGCATCTGTACCAGAATCGGCAAACAGCCGCCCAGCGGATTGATCTTCTCTTTCTGATAGAACTTCATCATCTCTTGAGACATTTTCTGGCGGTCGTCGCCATACATCTCTTTGAGACGCTGCATCTCTGGGCCCAGTTTGCGCATACGCGCCATGGACTTGTAGGCCTTGGCAGAGAGCGGGAAGAGCACCAGCTTCACCAATACGGTGAGCAGTACGATGGACCAGCCCCAGTTGCCCACGATGTCGTGGATCTTATCCAGCAGCCAGAACAGCGGGTTGGCAATGAACCACAACCAACCGTAATCCACGGTGAGCTTGAGGTTCGGTGCGACTTGCTCGAGGTAGTCTTGCACCTTCGGGCCCATGTAAAGCGTTGCGCTCAGCGTGGCTTCACCCTCGGCAGCCACGCTGCTGGTGGGGCCAGCGAAGGCCACTACGTTACGATCTCGAGAATCGGTCGTTACGTAGTAGAGATTCTGCTGATTTTGAGGCGGTGCCCAGGCGGACACAAAGTAGTGCTGGATGATCGCTATCCACCCGCCTTGGGCCTCGCGATTCTCGAAGTTACGTTTTTGGATCGTATCGAAATCGATCTTCTCGTAGCGCGCTTCAGGCGTGGAATAAGCAGCCCCTAGGTAAGAATTCATCCCCATGGCCACCCCGCTAGAGGGGTCAGGGCTATTGTCACGGGCTAGCTGGCCAATGAATCGAGCGGAAACCGGTGCTTCGGTATTGTTGGCCAGGTAGTAACTCACATTGACCGCATAGCTACCGCGGTCGAATGTCAGACGTTTGATGACGTCGACACCATTCACGTCAGCCGTCAAATCGACGCTGATCTGCTCTTCGTCATCGCCCAAGCGGTACTCGTTACGCTCGGGAGTAAAAGCAATGCGGCTTGCCTGACCATCCAGTTGAAGGCCGGAGCGAGCAACATAGCTGCGCGTGGCGTTATCTGACAGCAGCACGTAATTACGGTCGGAATCCAGCGTCAGTTTGTGCTGCGGCAAGGCTGCGTAGACGATATCGCCACCGAAGGGATCGATGCGTACGTCCAGAACATCCGTGGTGACCGCAATGAAATCACGGCTGGCGGTGTCGCTTTGCTCATCGCCAACGCCTTCGCTAATAGCGTTGTTAGGTGCCGAAGTACTGGGCACGGAGAGATCGTCGCTACCGCTTTCGTTCGCAGGAGCCCCATTGCTGCTTTGGGTGATCTCTGGCGTCGAATCGTAGGTGGTCTGCCCGTAATCCTGATTCCACTGTACAACCAGAAGGTAGGCTAGTACGGCCAGTGGAATCAGTAATAAAAGTCGTTTTACGTCCATGAGGGTTCTGCCCGATGGGTGGTGAACATGCTAATGGCGCAGTGTCATTTACTCGACCCATGACACACGAAAGCCTGCCAAGCGGCAGGCCGAGGTCGAGCGGCGAGGTGTGTCGTCAAGCGTCACGTGTTACGCCATGAGGCGGGAGAGGTGTTGATGCCGCCTGTGCGTCGCGCTGAAGCCGTTTCCACATGCCGTATAGCTGACGGCTGAGCGTTTCGTTATCGACATCCTGTAGGCCTCGCTTTGCCAATATCACGATATCCACAGAGGGTAAGTGATCTTGACGCAGACGAACGGATTCGCGAACGAGTCGCTTGAAGCGGTTACGATCGACAGCAAGCTTTACATTTTTTTTGCTAACGACCAGTCCGATGCGGGGGTACCCCCGGGTAGTCATGCGCGCTAGCGCCATCATACCTTTGCCATGGACTTTGAGGTCAGCCTGCTCAAACACGTGACTGAAATCCCCGGCAGTTAGCAACCGCAAGCACCGGGGAAACCCTTGAGGCGACACACGCAATCCGAGATCAGGCGCTCAGACGCTTGCGGCCTTTGGCGCGGCGGCGTGCGATCACGGCACGGCCGTTTTTGGTTGCCATACGAGCACGGAAGCCATGCGCGCGCTTGCGCTTGAGAACGCTGGGTTGAAAAGTGCGTTTCATAACTCGTTATTCCCACGTGGTTTAGGACGGAAAGTGAATTCCAAAAGACCCGGTCCAGTGAGGAACTAGCCGGGGAGTTTCAATTCAAGACCGGAAATTGTAGAGACTTCCCGCGCTGGGTGCAATTTTTCCTTGCATAAAAAGCTCGAAAAAGGCAATGGCGGCGCGGCTTGGCGCCCACCACTCGTTTTCTTGCATCGCACTACTATTACTAATGAAGTCATTTAAAACCTACTGTTATTAATAGTGGGGATACTATTTGTGGATAAGTCATTTTATGAGATTGTTATCAACAGCTTGAAGTAATAAAAAATCTGTGCATAAGCATCGAATAACGCGCGAATAAACTGTGAATTTGGTGTGGTCAGGCGGTGACAACTTGCTCGAAAGGAGGGTTGTACCCATGGCGTCACCGGGTTTTCCTAAGCCCTTACGGAAAGTTGTCCACAGGCGAAAAAGAGCCGTTAGCTCGTGTGGATAACCGTGTCGTTGGGCGCTACAATGGTCGGCCGTTTTCAACCGATGGTGAGATGAGTGTCACTCGCGCTTTGGCAACAGTGCCTGGACTACCTGCAGGACGAACTGAATTCACAGCAGTTCAATACCTGGATACGTCCGCTGCAGGCAGAAGAAGGAGACACCAATGAGCTGCGCTTGTTGGCGCCGAATCGCTTTGTGCGCGACTGGGTGAGTGATAAGTACGCCAAGCGTATTAGTGAATTAATGCGCGAGCTTGCACCCTCCAAGCCCCCTAAGGTCAGTTTGACGGTAGGTAGCCGCCGGGCCGCTGCTCCAGCCCCCCAGCCTCGCGATCTGGGTAATCCGGTGTCAGCCGCCCCGGCTCAGCCGACGTCGCCCGCCGTACATACCCCGCCCCGGGGTGATATTGCCGACGAGCGTGAAATCGATCAGCTGCGTGAAGAGAGTGCCTCTCATCGTCGTGGCAACGAGCGTCAGGTGCAGGTAGAAGGCAGCTTGAAACACAATAGCGGCCTAAACCCCAATTTCACGTTCGATACCTTTGTGGAAGGTAAATCTAACCAGTTGGCACGTGCGGCGTCTCGCCAAGTGTCTGAAAATCCTGGCGGTGCCTACAATCCACTGTTCTTATACGGTGGCGTGGGCTTGGGTAAAACCCACTTGATGCATGCCGTAGGCAATGCGTTGGCAGGTCGTCGGGAAAATGCCCGCGTGGTTTATCTTCACTCTGAGCGCTTCGTGGCTGACATGGTGAAGGCGCTGCAGCTCAATGCGATCAACGATTTCAAACGTTTCTACCGCAGTGTCGATGCCCTCCTGATCGATGACATTCAGTTCTTTGCCGGTAAAGAGCGCTCCCAAGAAGAGTTCTTCCATACGTTCAATGCCTTGCTAGAGGGCGGTCAGCAGATGATCTTGACCTCTGATCGCTATCCAAAAGAGATCAGTGGTGTCGAAGAGCGGCTGAAGTCGCGCTTTGGCTGGGGTCTCACCGTCGCCATCGAACCGCCAGAGCTCGAGACGCGCGTGGCGATTCTGATGAAGAAAGCCGATCAGGCCAAGGTGGACCTGCCCCACGATGCGGCTTTCTTTATCGCCCAAAAGATTCGTTCTAATGTGCGTGAATTGGAAGGTGCGCTGAAGAAAGTCATTGCTGATTCACATTTCATGGGCAAGACCATCACCCAAGAGTTCATCCGTGAATCGTTGAAAGATCTTTTGGCGCTACAGGACAAGCAGGTCGGGGTGGATAATATTCAGCGCACGGTGGCTGAATATTACAAAATCAAAGTGGCGGATCTGCTCTCCAAGCGACGCTCGCGCTCGGTGGCGCGCCCCCGGCAGGTGGCGATGGCACTGGCAAAAGAGCTCACCAATCATAGCTTGCCGGAAATTGGCGATGCGTTTGGTGGCCGTGATCACACCACCGTGCTGCATGCCTGCCGAAAAGTAAAAGCGCTGCAAGAAGAGAATGCGGATATTCGCGAGGATTACAAAAATCTTCTTCGCCTGCTAACAAGTTAACCTTTTTTCGTTTACGCCTGCCAAGCGGCAGGCCTTTCAGGATAGAAAACCGGAGTTTCGATGAAATTTACCATTTCCCGAGAGGCGCTGCTTCGCCCGCTGACTCTGGTGGCGGGCGTAGTGGAACGGCGCCAAACGCTGCCTGTGCTCTCTAACGTCTTGATTCAAGTGGAAGGTGACCAGGTCGCGCTGACCGGCACCGACTTGGAAGTCGAGCTGGTAGGCCGCACGGTGGCCAGCCAAGTGGACCAAGCAGGGGCAGCAACCGTACCGGCTAGAAAGCTGATGGATATTTGTAAGTCGCTGCCCGATCAGTCCGACATTCAATTAGCCGTCGAAGAGGGACGCGCCGTATTACGTAGTGGTCGTTCGCGCTTTACACTTTCTACACTTCCTGTGGCAGAGTTTCCTAATATCGAAGATGCCGATGGAAGTCAGGAGCTTAGCGTTCCCCGTGGCACGCTCAAGCATCTGATCGAATCCACTTCCTTCGCCATGGCTCAGCAGGACGTACGCTATTACCTCAACGGTATGCTGTTAGAGATTCAGAGCAACCTGCTACGCACGGTCGCTACTGACGGACACCGATTGGCGATGTGCTCGCGTCCTATCGAGGTCGCGGTGAGCCAAGCCCAAAAACTCATCGTGCCTCGCAAAGGTATCTTGGAGCTGTCCCGTCTTCTGGATGACAGCGACGAGCCGGTTAGCCTGACGCTTGGTTCGACCCATGTGCGTGCCCACACGGGTGACTTCACGTTTACGTCGAAGCTGATCGACGGCAAGTTTCCGGACTACGAACGCGTGGTGCCGCGTAACGGCGATAAAGTGCTCATCGCCGAGCGTGCCGAGCTTCGTCAAGTGCTGTCACGTACCGCCATTCTCTCCAACGAAAAGTATCGCGGGGTGCGCCTCTATCTGGAGGAGGGCAACCTCAAGGTCATGGCGAACAACCCTGAACAGGAAGAGGCCGAGGAGAATGTCGCCGTCGAATACAATGGCAGCGCCATGGAGGTCGGTTTCAACGTGGGTTATCTGGTAGACGTGCTTTCCGTATTGGATGAAGACCGCGTACAGATGACGTTAGCCGACCCCAATAGCAGCGCACTGCTGGAAGAGCCGGGCGGCGGCCATGCGCTTTACGTCGTGATGCCGATGCGCTTATAACGCAAGGAATAGGATGAAGAACGGCGCTTCTGGTTGCAGAAGCGCCGTTTTCGCATAGGGCACGTCTGGCGATTGGAACGGTCTTACAAGGTGCATTGACGGATGAGCGTGACACAACTCACTTTTCAGGGACTGCGCAATTTAGCGCCAGTCACGCTTCATCCCTCATCGCGTATCAACGTGATCCATGGCGTGAACGGTAGCGGAAAGACTAGCTTGCTAGAGGGGATTCACATCCTCGGCATGGGACGCTCTTTTCGCACGCGTCAGCTCAAGAATGCTATTCAAATGGACGCCCCTTATATGACGCTATATGGACGTTTAGCGGGGGATCCTGAGGTGACGCTTGGTGTCAGGCGTATGCGTGCTCAGCGTGAGCTGGAGCTACGTCTGAGGGGAGAGAAAGGCGTAAGGTTAGCCGAGCTCGTCGAAGCCATGCCGCTACAGCTCATCAACCCGGATGCGTTTCGTTTGCTGGAAGGTTCACCCGCCGGCCGTCGCGAGTTTTTGGATTGGGGAGTGTTTCACGTGAAACACCACTTTCTGGATGCTTGGCGTCGGACCCGGCGTGCGGTGAAACATCGGAATGCGCTTCTCAGGCGTGGTAGAATAGTGCCCAATGAAATAGCGGTTTGGGAGCAAGAGTTAGCACTCTGGGGCGAACAAATGGATGCGCTCCGCCAAGCATGGTTTAACGAATTTCTTCCCGTGTTCAACGAGACCCTGAAGACACTATTGCCGCTACCGGGATTAACGTTGCGCTATGCGCGTGGTTGGGATAGACAGCGCTCGTTGGCAGAAGTGCTGCACGATAGCCGTAACACGGACCAGCAGATGGGCTTTACCCAGCAAGGCCCTCAGCGTGCGGATTTGCGCATCCGGCTGAATAAACAGCCTGCCATTGAGGTGCTTTCCAGAGGCCAGCAGAAGCTCGTGGTGAGTGCATTGAAGCTTGCTCAAGGTAGGCTTCTGGAAAGTACCGCACAGCGGCACTGTATTTATTTGATTGACGATTTACCGGCAGAGCTAGATGAGCATCACCGCCGCCAGTTCTGTACGTTACTCGAAGAGATGCAGTGCCAAGCATTTATTACCAGCGTCGAACCCACCGCGCTGAGCGACGTCTGGCAGCCTTCTACAGCCGTGGAGTTGTTTCACGTGAAACACTCCACGCAAGGGCTTAGCCAATGTCAGCCAGATGGGTAGACGACACGGAACGAGACAGACTTCACGACGGAGTGGTCAATGAGCGAGCAGGCTTACGATTCATCAAGCATCAAGGTGCTCAAAGGGCTAGACGCAGTACGTAAGCGTCCAGGCATGTATATCGGTGACACCGACGACGGCACCGGGCTGCACCACATGGTTTTCGAGCTGGTGGATAACTCCATCGATGAAGCCCTGGCCGGCCACTGTAGCGAAATTCGTGTGGTGATCCACCCGGATGAATCGGTAACCGTAAGCGATAATGGTCGAGGGATTCCGACCGAGCTACACGAGGGCGAGGGTGTCTCTGCGGCGGAAGTCATCATGACGGTGCTCCACGCGGGTGGCAAGTTCGACGATAACTCTTATAAAGTATCGGGCGGCTTGCACGGTGTGGGTGTATCGGTGGTGAACGCACTCTCCGAAGAGCTGCGCCTGACGATTTGGCGCCAAGGGGAGGTGTTTGAGCAAATTTATCACCATGGCGTGCCGCAAGCGCCGCTAGGCGTCGTAGGCAAAACGGAAAAAAGCGGTACCCGCGTGCATTTTCGCCCGTCTCCGGCGACGTTTGCCAACATCGAATTCCACTACGATATTCTGGCGAAACGCCTGCGTGAGCTCTCCTTCCTCAACTCGGGTGTAGCCATTCGCCTGATGGATGAGCGTAGCGGCAAAGAGGAGCTGTTCCATTACGAAGGTGGTTTGAAAGCCTTCGTTGACCACTTGAACAAAAACAAAACCGTTCTAAATCCGGTATTTCACTTCAACGCTGGGCGTGATGATGGCGTGGAAGTCGAAGTGGCAATGCAGTGGAGCGATGCCTTCACAGAGAACATTTTCTGTTACACCAACAACATTCCTCAGCGGGATGGCGGTACCCACCTGGCAGGGTTCCGCGCTGCGCTAACGCGTACGCTAAACCACTATATCGAAGCGGAAGGCCTGCTGAAAAAAGCCAAAGTGAACACGTCGGGCGACGACGCCCGTGAAGGCCTGACAGCGATCATCTCCGTCAAAGTGCCCGATCCGAAGTTCTCATCGCAAACCAAGGACAAGCTCGTCTCGTCCGAGGTGAAGACGGCGGTGGAGCAGGAGATGGGTCGCTTGTTTGCCGACTACCTGATCGAAAAACCTAACGAAGCCAAAGCCATCGTCAACAAGATGCTGGACGCGGCCCGTGCCCGCGAGGCGGCGCGAAAAGCTAGAGACATGACCCGCCGCAAAGGCGCTCTGGATATCGCGGGTTTGCCGGGCAAACTAGCCGATTGCCAGGAGAAAGACCCCAGCCAGTCGGAGCTTTACCTGGTGGAGGGTGACTCGGCGGGGGGGAGTGCCAAGCAGGGGCGTGATCGTCGTACCCAGGCCATTCTGCCGTTGAAAGGTAAAATCCTGAACGTCGAAAAAGCGCGGTTCGATAAGATGCTCTCGTCCGCTGAAGTAGGGACGCTGATTACGGCGCTGGGGTGTGGCATTGGGCGCGAAGAGTTCAACCCTGACAAGCTGCGCTATCACTCGGTCATCATCATGACCGACGCCGATGTCGATGGATCGCACATTCGCACGCTGCTGCTGACGTTCTTTTTCCGTCAGATGCCCGAGCTTATCGAACGTGGCCACATTTTTATCGCGCAGCCGCCGCTTTACAAAATCAAGCGCGGTAAGCAAGAGCTCTATCTGAAAGATGAGCAGGCGATGATCGATTACCTGACCACCACCGCACTGGATGGAGCAGGGCTGCACGTCAATGCAGACGCGCCTGGCATTACCGGGTCGCAGTTGGAAGCACTGGTCAATCAGTACCGCAACGTGATGAAACGTATCGATCGCTTGGCACGGGTGTACCCCATCGAAGTGCTCAAGCAAGCCGTCAATGCGACAGCGTTGCAGGGTGAGACCAGCTTGAAAGATCGCGTCACCATGGAGAACTGGATCGCCGAGCTGCAAAAAGCCATGGACGACAGGGTGGCTTACGAGGGCGGCCCACGCTATCAGTTCTACCTGCAAGAAGACACCGAGCGTGGCCTGCATTTACCGGCGGTATCGCTGATTGCCCACGGCGTCACCACGGAATACGTATGGGGCCTGGACTTCTTCGAAAGCGCCGATTACCGCGCTATGGCAGGGTTAGGGGATACTCTCAACGGCTTGCTGGACGAAGGTGCCTACATCGCCCGTGGTGAGCGCCAGAAGCCCGTTGCCCACTTCTCTGAAGTGTTGACGTGGCTGATGCAGGAAGGCCAGCGTGGCCTCTCTGTGCAGCGCTATAAAGGGCTAGGTGAGATGAACCCGGACCAGCTGTGGGAAACCACCATGGACCCGGATAGCCGTCGTATGTTGCGGGTTACCATCGAAGATGCGGTAGCAGCAGATATGATGTTCAACACCCTGATGGGTGACGAAGTGGAGCCGCGTCGCGACTTTATCGAGACCAACGCGCTCGTTGCTAACCTCGACATCTAAGTGGCTTCTTCACTGTGTTTCACGTGAAACATTGAAAAGCAAAAACCGCAGGCAAAGTGCCTGCGGTTTTTTTATGGGTAGTATCAAGGCCAGCGTGAAAACCGTATCGAAAGATTAATCCAAGGCCTCTGCTAATAAGTCGTCAACAAATGCAGCCAAGTCAGCGTAGACCAAGGCGTGCTCCAGCCCGTTCCCATTTGCGAGGGTCTTTTCGCCTTTACCTGTCTTCACGAGAACGCTACGGCAGCCCATCACTTCACCCGCTTGCAGGTCGCGAAGGCTGTCACCCACCATCCAACTGCCTGTCAGGCTGGGAAGCGTCAGCTTGTCACGTATGTCGGTCAACAGCCCGGGCAGTGGTTTACGGCAGCCGCACTGATCATCTGGCCCATGAGGGCAGTAAGCGATATGCGCTATATGACCACCTTCCGCCTGCACCAGAGTATGCAAACGCTCGTGCATGGCACTGAGCGTGGCGTCATCGTAGTAACCACGAGCGATGCCGGATTGATTGGTGGCCACTGCCACGGTAAAGCCTGCCTGGGTTAACCGCGCAATCGCGCGAATGGCAGACGGGTAGGGGATCCACTCGTCCAAGGATTTGATATAGGCATCCGAGTCGTGATTAATCACGCCATCGCGGTCCAGTATCACGAGTTGCTGAGCGGTGATCATAAGGCTCCCTTCAAGAAAACGTCTCTGCTTAGCGTAAGCGCTGACGAGGCAATGAACGAGTGTTTCACGTGAAACACTCCATTACTCAATAGAAAGCCCGGCTTGTCAAAAGCCGGGCTGTCGGTTGTGCCTCTAGAGCAGTCGATGCGCTCAATCCTTCACCGTCTTACTGGGGTAGCTGAGAGATATCGGCTACTTCCAGGAACAGCGCTTGCAGGCTGGCCAGCAAGGCAAGGCGGTTACGGCGAATGGCATCGTCGTCCGCCATGACCATGACTTGATCGAAGAATGCATCGACCGGCTCGCGGAGGGTGGCGAGCGCGTCCAGTGCCTGCTGGTAATTGCCTGCGGCAAACAGCGGCGACACCTGCTGTTGGCTGGCCGTGACCGCTTCGAAAAGCGATTTTTCCGCCGCTTCTTGAAGTAGCGAGGCGTCGACCTGGGTGCTGCCGTCGTGCTCCTGCTTGCTCAAGATATTGGAAACACGCTTGTTGGCAGCGGCCAATGCCGCGGCTTCTTCACGCTGGGCGAAGGCTTTCACGGCACGTAAGCGGCGCGCAAAATCCAGCGGTTTGGTCACCGGGCGAGCACGAACGGCGAGATACATCTCAGCAGAGATACCCTCCTCCTGGCCCCAGGCGCGGAAGCGGTCGAGCATGTAGGTCAACACGTCTACTACGAGGCCCTCGGCTTTCGGGAGATTCTGGTGCTGGTCAGCAGTGATCTGCAGCAGCTCGCGCAGGTCGAGGTTCAACTCGCCTTTGACCAGGATGTTCAATACGCCAATGGACGCGCGGCGCAGGGCGAAGGGGTCCTTGGCGCCGGTGGGGCGTTGACCAATACCGAAAATGCCTACCAGCGTATCCAGGCGGTCGGCCAGAGCCAGCGCTTGGCCGGTCAAACTTTGCGGAATCGCATCGCTGGCAAAGCGAGGTAGATACTGCTCCTCCAGCGCCTGGGCAACCTCCGCCGGTTCGCCATCCTGCTCGGCGTAGTAGCGGCCCATAATGCCCTGCAGCTCGGGGAATTCGAGCACCATTTCGGTAACGAGATCACATTTGGCCAGGGCCACGGCGCGTTGCGCATGAGCCACGTCACCCTGGATGCGCTCAGCGATGAAAGTGGCGATGGCCGTGCTGCGGCGGGCCTTGTCCGCCAACGTGCCCAACTGCTGCTGGAAGACTACGCTTTCCAGTTGCGGTATGCGTGAGCCCAGCGTTTGCTTCCGGTCGGTATCGTAGAAGAAGGCGGCATCCGCCAAGCGCGGACGAATGACCTTTTCATTACCGGAGATCACCTGGTCGGGATCCTGGCTCTCGATGTTCGAGATGGTGATGAACAGCGGCTTCAACTTGCCCTGATCATCCAGCAGGTGGAAGTATTTTTGATTGGCCTTCATCGAGGAAATCAGGCACTCGGCAGGTACTTCCAGGAAGCGCTCGTCGAAGCTGCCGGTGAGCGCCACGGGCCACTCCACCAAACCGCTCACCTCGACCAGCAGGTCTTCATCGATGACGGCGTTGGCTTCCTGAACCTCGGCCTCGGCGAGCACCTGCTCACGAATACGCTCGCGGCGCTGTTGGCGGTCGGCCAGAACGTAGGCATTCTCGAGTGCCGCTAGATAGTCATCGGCGTGCTCGAGCTGGATGGCATCCGGCGCGTGGAAACGGTGGCCGTAGGTGGTACGGCTGGCTTCCAGCCCCAGCGCTTCTGCTGCAATGACGTCTTTGCCATACAGGGCCACGAGCCAGTGCACGGGGCGCGAGAACTCGACGCGGGACGCGCCCCAGCGCATATTCTTGGGCACTGGCAGCGAGTGTAGCGTCTTGCGCACCATCTCCGGTAGCAGCTCTTGAACGCTGTCACCTTGCTGCTGCTCGCGGTAGCCAAGCCAGGTGCCTTTATCGGTGTCCAGATGGATCAGATTCTCCACGCTGACACCGCAGGAGCGAGCAAAGCCTTCCGCCGCCTTGGTGGGGACGCCGTCTTTGAAAGCGGCGGCTAGCGCGGGTCCGCGACGCTCTACTTCGCGATCCGGCTGTTTGTCGGCGAGTCCGGTAACCTTCACGGCTAGGCGCCGCGGGGTGGCGTAGGCGGTCACCGCCTCGAAGGGAATCTCGGCGTCCTGTAAGCCTTTTTCGATGCCCGAGGCAAAGGCGTCTGAGAGCGTGTCTAGCGCGGTCGGCGGAAGCTCTTCTGCGCCCAGTTCTAATAAAAGCGTATTAACGGCCATTATGCGTCTCCCTGCTCGGCGAGCTCATCTTGTAACAGTTCACGGCGCAATTCCTCCGATGCCATGGGGAACCCTGCTGCTTTACGAGACTCGAAGTAGGCAGTGGCAACATCACGCGCCATGGTGCGCACGCGCAAAATGAAGCGCTGACGCTCGGTCACGGAAATGGCGTGGCGCGCATCCAGCAGGTTGAAGGTATGCGACGCTTTGAGCACCTGCTCGTAGGCGGGCAGCGGGAGGCTCGCGGCCAGCAGCTTGCTGCACTCTTTTTCCTGATGGTCGAAGGCAGCAAAGAGCTGGTCGACGTCGGCGTGCTCGAAGTTATACGCCGACTGCTCGCGCTCGTTTTGCAGGTAGACATCGCCGTAGCTGACTTTGCTGCCGTCCGGCGCGATGGCCCATACCAGATCGTAAACGCTCTCCACGTTTTGCAGGTACATGGCGATACGCTCAAGTCCGTAGGTCAACTCGCCGGTGACGGGGTAGCACTCGATACCGCCCGCCTGCTGGAAGTAGGTGAACTGGGTCACTTCCATGCCGTTGAGCCATACTTCCCAGCCCAATCCCCAAGCGCCGAGCGTCGGGGATTCCCAGTTATCTTCTACGAAGCGCACGTCGTGAATCAGCGGGTCAAGTCCTAAACGCTTCAGCGAACCCAGATACAGATCCTGCAAGTTGCTGGGCGAAGGCTTCATTACCACCTGAAACTGGTAATAGTGCTGCAGGCGATTGGGGTTCTCGCCATAGCGGCCGTCGGTTGGGCGGCGGGAAGGCTGAACGTAGGCAGCATTCCAGGTTTCTGGACCAATCGCCCGCAGGAACGTGGCGGGGTGGAAGGTGCCCGCGCCGACTTCCATATCGAGGGGCTGAAGGATGACGCAGCCCTGTTCTGCCCAATACTGTTGCAGAGCAAGGATCAAGCCTTGAAAGGTCGACACATCGGGTGTCGATTGGTTTGTCGAAACACTCATCGCGGAAAGCACCGTTGGCCATGAATTCATAAGCCGTCAAGTATACAATCACAGGCAGATGGGTTATAGGCACGTTAGCCAAAGAGCCGCTTTTGGTAAGGAGAACGAGATGATCGTGGTAACAGGCGGGGCCGGGTTCATCGGCGCCAATATTGTCAAAGCGCTAAATGCTCGCGGCCGTGACGATGTGATGGTGGTCGACGACCTGCGCGATGGCACCAAATTCGTCAATTTGGCGGACTGCACGCTGGCTGACTACTTGGATAAAGACGATTTCATCGCCCGCGTGAAAGCCGCGCTACGTGGTGAAACAGTGGACTTGCCCACCATCGATGCGATTTTCCATGAAGGGGCCTGTTCGGACACCACCGAGTGGGACGGGCACTATATGATGGAGAATAACTTCGAGTACTCCAAAGTGCTGCTCAACTACTGTGAAAAACTGGGCATCCCTTTTCTGTACGCATCGTCGGCGGCGACCTACGGTGGCAGCGAGGTGTTCAAGGAAGCGCCGGAGCATGAGAAGCCGCTCAACGTCTACGGCTACTCCAAGCTACTGTTCGATCAGCACGTTCGCTCGCGCTGGAACGAGCTGACGACTCAAGTGGTAGGTTTCCGCTACTTCAACGTTTACGGGCCGCGAGAGCAGCACAAAGGCAAGATGGCCAGCGTTGCCTATCACAACCATCTGCAGATCCGTAACGGCGAAACGCTGAAGCTGTTCGGTGCTTACGGTGGCTATGAGGCGGGCATGCAGAGCCGCGACTTCGTCTACGTGGGCGATGTGGTCGATGTGAATCTCTGGTTTTTGGATAACCCTCACGCATCAGGCATCTTCAATTTGGGCACCGGGCGTGCCGAGCCGTTCAAGGCGATTGGCGAAGCGGTCATCGATTTTTACGGTCAGGGCGAGATCGATTACATTCCCTTCCCCCAAGAGTTGAAAGGGCGCTACCAAAGCTACACGCGTGCCGATATTAGCCAACTGCGTGCGGCAGGTTGTGACGTGGAATTCAAAACCGTCGCCCAGGGCGTCAAGGCGTACTTGGAGTGGTTGAATGGCTAACTCGGCCAAGCGGCTGCTGGTCGTCGGTCCTTCCTGGGTCGGCGATATGGTCATGGCGCAGAGTCTGTTCATGACGTTGAAGGCGCGCTATCCAGGCGCTACGCTAGGTGTGGTCGCCCCGGGATGGTCCCAGCCGATCTTAGAGCGCATGCCTCAAGTGGACGAAGTGCTACCGCTGGCGGTAGGCCACGGAGAGTTTGGCCTTGCCAGCCGTCGCGAGCTGGCGGCACGGCTACGCGGTCGCTTCGATCGCGCCATCGTTCTGCCGCGCTCTTGGAAGGCCGCCTTGGTGCCCTTCATGGCCCGCATTCCTGAGCGCGTGGGTTTTTTGGGAGAGCACCGCTACGGCTTGCTAAAAGAGCGTCGCAAGCTCGACAAGCAGGTGCTGGATCAAACCGTCAAACGGTTCGTCTCGCTGGGGCTGCCATTGGAAGAGGCACAAAGCGGGCAGTTCTCGATTCCCAAGCCACGGCTCACCATTGACCGTGATAACTTGGTGAATTTGCGCCTGAGCCATACGCTGTCCTCTCGTCCCGCCATCGGCATGATGCCCGGCGCGGAGTATGGTCCTGCCAAGCAGTGGCCGTTGGCGTATTTTCATCAATTGGCTGCGAGACTGATCGACGACGGTTTCGAGATTCGCGTGCTAGGCGGAGCGAAAGATCACCCTGCAGGGCAGAGCATCGTGAATGGCTTGCCGCATGCGCATAATTTATGCGGAAAAACACAGCTGGCCGATGCCGTGGACCTTTTGGCCGACTGTCGCCAGGTCGTTACCAACGATTCAGGGCTCATGCACGTCGCGGCGGCGGTAGGGGTACGCATCCAAGCGCTATATGGCTCGTCATCGCCCGCCTATACGCCACCGCTAACGGATAACGCGGACATCCACTACCTTGGGCTCTCCTGTTCGCCGTGCTTTCAGCGTACCTGCCCGTTAGGCCATACGAACTGCTTGAACGAGCTAGGCGTAGAACGGGTGTATCAGGCCATGCGCACCTAGCGCATGATCTCCATTTCGTCAGCTTGATCGGCGGGTGTTTCGATGATCTGATCGGTGGCGCTCTCTTCAGGCGCACGCCGCTGAGGGGTTAGCCCGTCCCAAAGGCGATGCTGCAGCGCGGTCTCCTCCCGTAGACGTTCATTCAGCGCCTCCAGCCCATGAATCTCGACCAGCGTGGGTTGGCTGCCAAGTAGTGAAGCGCCAAGGCCCGCGCGGTGATCGTTCAATGTGAGGCCCATAGCGTCGAGGATCGTGGGGAAAACGTCTAGCATGGTGGCGCCTCGCCTTACTCGCTGCGGACGGATATCCTCGCCCAGCATGATGAGCGTATTGTCGCGATCCAAGGTGGTGAGCTGATCCCACACCGACACGCGCATGGTGAGATGATCACTGAGTACCACCACTAGCGTGTTTTCCAGCAGTCCTTCTTGCTCTAACCGTTCAACGAGGTCTCGGGCTTGGCGCGCAGAGCACTCTACCGAGTAGAGAATATCCTGACCATCGAATTCGCCCTGGCGGTCCAGACAGGTTTGCGAGGGAAAACCGCTGGGCGCATGGCCCGCAATGCTCAGGTTCACCACGGCCCAAGGACCGTCGTCCTCCTCGCTCAGTCGACGTATTTCGTCGACGGTCACATCGTATAGTGTATCGTCATAAAGACCCCAACTGTTCACATACTCAGGATCCTCGAGATCCGGTAGCAGTTCTTCTTTACCTTTGACGGTATCGAACTGGTGACCACGATAGAAAAGCCCTTTACCAGCAAACTGCGTGCTGGCGCCTCCCAAAAAACTGAGCCGGTAGCCCTGACCGGCCAGCACGTCTCCCAGACACTCAACGCCGGGTACGACTTGGCTGAGCGGTTCGAACTGACTATCGTGCAGCAGGCCGGCGGGCATGAGGGGGACGCCGCACTGGCTGGCGATCATCCCAGCCATGGTCCAGCCCGTATTCTCCATCTGCTGAATGCCCTCGAACACCAACCCGCGCTCGCCCAGTGCCGCTAAATCTGCGTAGGCGTCGCCAAATAGCTCGTTGCTATAAGTGCGCTCCATGCTCTCCAGGTACATCAGCAGTAGGTTGGGTGCATTGGGTTGGTCGCCGGTGGGTGGCGCAACATAGCGTCGATCTAGCCAAGCGCCATCGTCCGTCACTATCGCGGCGCTGCGTTGACCAATGCCGTAGAGCAGTGGGTTGGCCGCCAATAGCGCGATGGCAAAGAAGCGCTCGGTCAAACGCCAGCGCTGATCGTGGCGCGACAACCACGTCACCGATACCAGCACCGCCAACACGGTGAGCGTGTAGGTCAGTGCCAGCAGCATTTTACCTGCCCCGCCATGCTCCGCCATGCCCGCCTGTAAATGAAAAAACACCGCCCCGAGGTCGACGTTTCCGAAGCTGTCGGCCAAATAAACATAGACGCTGAATAGGCTAAGTGGCAGCAGCGACCATGGCCACATTGGACGGTAGCGTGCGTTGATCGGCGCGCCCCAGCGCAGCTTGAGCCCCACCCCAATCCATGCCGCTGCTATCAAAAAGAGCGTCCACCAGGGCAGACGCGTGAGTACGGTGACGGCATAGCCAAGGCTAAGACCCATGACGACGAGCGGTAGCCAAGGGGTGAGTTTGAGTGACCGTGAAGCGAACATCCTGTATCCCTTTTCAGAACGTGCTAAATGAAGCGTCAGCTTATCAAAAGTCGCGCCCCGTGGCCGTGTTAGCATGTCACTAAAATGGGCAGGATCACGGACGAGCCGTGTATGCCTCAAACTGAGTGGGTAAAGGTGAGACGTGTCTATTTCCGCTGTGTTGATTGTCAAAAACGAAGCGCACCACTTACGTGAGTGTCTGGAAACGCTGACGTGGGCTGATGAAATCGTCGTGCTGGATGCGGGCAGCCAGGATGCCACGTGCGAGATTGCGCGAGAGTTCACCCAGAATGTGAACGTCAACGCCGACTGGCAGGGGTTTGGCATTCAGCGCCAGCGGGCAGAAGCCCTGGCAAACGGTGAGTGGATTTTGATGGTCGATGCCGACGAGCGCGTGACGCCTGAATTGCGTGACAGCATTGAGGCGGCCATTCAGCAGCCTCCCGCTGCCTATAGCGTGAGCCGCCTATCGTGGTGCTTCGGCCGCTTCATCCGCCACTCGGGCTGGTACCCAGACCGCGTGCTGCGTCTCTACCCAAGAGGTCAGGCGGGCTATAACGCCGCGCTGGTGCATGAAAAGCTAGTACTCAACGAAGGCTTGGCCGAAAAGCCGCTATCCGGTGACCTGCTGCACTACACCTATCGCGACCTGCGCCACTATCTGGAGAAATCCGCCCACTATGCCCAGGCTTGGGCAGAGCAGCGCGCCGCCCAGGGGAAAACGGCCACGCTAGGGCAGGGCATGGGTCACGGGTTGGCTTGCTTCCTCAAGATGTACGTGCTGAAAGCAGGCTTTAAAGATGGCAAGCAGGGGCTATTGCTGGCGCTGCTCTCCGCACATTCCACTTTCGCCAAGTACGCCGATCTCTGGGTGCGTACCCGCACTGCCGATAAGCAGCGCTGAAATCCGTTCGGCGGCGTTGCCGAGGTCGATCGTGGTCATATCCTGTTGGTCGGCATCAGCAGGGGGGCTAAACGCCAGACGCTTTTCCGCTCGGTTGCAGGTTTGCCAGCGCAGCGGCGTAGCGGAGCGTTTGGCGGGATAAAAACCCGCCGTGGCGATATCGAGACAGCCTGCAATATGCAGCGGCCCGGTCGAGCCGGCAATCAGCATATCCGCTCCGCCAAGCTGCAGTGCAAAGGCATCCACGCTGGGAGTTGCTGGAAAGTGGTCTGCCTCGACGCCTTTTTCGGCTAGTTGTTTCCTCAAGTCTTGTGCCTGTGGCTGTTCACTGGGGCCAGCGCTGATGAGCCAGCGTAGTGGCAGAGGCTGGCACTGTCGGTGAACGTGAGCGATCAGCTCGGCGTACTGCGCAACCGATAGATTGACCGCCGAGCCGCCGCTGCCAGGATGAACCACCACCACGCGTTCTGAGGTGTCGTTGGCCAACGTTTGGCGTTGGACAAGACGCTGCGCGCCATCCATCGGCCAGAACGGGGGCGAAGGCAGGGTGGTCAGCGTTAACGACAGTCGAGCCAACAGTTCACAGGCCAAGTCGACGTTGTACTGGTACTCGGGTTTGGCGGAATGGGAGCGGCGTTGGCGTATTCGCACGTTATAAAACACCTGTGCCCACTTGGTTGCAGGGGCAACGCGCAGCGGAATGCCTGCTTTCATGCCTAGCCAACCGATACGCGGTGTCGAAAACAGCGTTAGCAGTGCATCGAATTTCGATTGTTTCACGTGAAACAATAGCGCCTGCTGCGTCGCTTTATCAGCCTGGCTACCGGGGTCGATGATGACGTCATCGACCCATGGGCACGCCTTGGCTAAGGGGGCTGTATAGGCAGGCACCAGCACGGTCACGTGGGGCATAGGCGAGGCCTGTTTCAAGCACGCTAGCGCTGGCCACGCCAGCATAAAATCGCCGATTTTGTCGTTACGGACGACAAGCAGTTTCTGCGCCATGATTTAGGCCCCGTTAAAAGCAGCCTGTATACTACAAGAGATTGTAAGGATTGTTTAACGGTGCGCGGCTAGGTAGGGCATGCGATGGCGAAGAAGGTACTGCAACTGTGTCTTTCTGATGGCAAAGGCGGAATGGAGCTGTATGTCGATCGGGTGATTGAAGACCTAGTGTCTGAAGGCTGGGAGGTCAGGGGCATCTGCCTGAAAGATACCAAGGTAGAGAGCTATATGCAGCGTAACGAAGTGCCCTATAAAGCCTTTTCGAGCAACGGCCAGGCGCTGTCCCAGCTATTCTCGATCCGCCGCTGGCTCATCAAGGAGGGCATTTCCGTCATTCACTGCCATAAATCGAGTGATCTGCGCCTCACCACCTTGTTGAAAGCACTGCTGCCGACACTAAGGATCATCTACACGGACCACGTGGGCGGGCAGCGGCCGAAAAAAAGCCCCTATCATCGCATGGCTTATGGCTGCGTGGACCGCGTGCTGTCTATCAGCCAGGCAACATACCAGCGCAATATCCGTAATTTGCCGCTTCCCCAGGAGCGGGTGGTGTGTTTGCCCCACGGCGTCGATATCGATAAGTACCAGCCCAATCGTGACCCCGCAGCCATCACGGCTAAGCGCGAAGCACTGAATGTTCCGGCCGATGCTGTATTGATCGGTCTGCCTGGCCGCGTGACGCCGGGTAAAGGCCAAGACATATGGGTAAAAGCGCTGCTGGAATTAGACCCCTCGCTCCATTTCTATGCGCTCTCGATCGGAGGCACGGACTATGCCTCGGGGGGTGTGGAGACATTTTATGCCGGGCTGCAGCGCACCATCGCGGGCACGCCGCTGGCGGATAAGATCGCCTTTCTAGGGCATCGCAGTGACCTGACGGAGATTCTACCCGTGCTGGACGTGGTGTGTATTCCTTCGGAAAACGAAGCGTTCGGTCTGACGATCATCGAGTCCATGGCCTGCGGTATGCCGATCATAGGCTCGAATACCGGGTCGTTGCCGGAGCTAGTAGATGCTGATTCCGGGGTGTTGGTAGGCCCGTTTGACGTGCCCGCCTGGCGCGATGCCATGACCACGTTGATTCGCGATGCCGACACACGCAAGGCCATGGGACTGGCCGCTCGGCGACGAGTCGAAGAGCGCTTCAGCAACAAGCAGCACGTAAAGCGCTTGATCGAGATCTACTCGGCGTCGGCATAGCCTGAGTAAAGCGGCGCCATCAGACGCTTCTCTTGGCCAGGGGCAAACTTCGCCACCGAGCGCTCCAGCCGCTGTAGGTTACGTGCCTGCCACTTGCCAGGCGGGCGCAGTCGGCAGCGGTCGAGATCGATCAGCCAGGGCTTGCCAGCCTCATCCATCAGAATGTTGCGGGCGTTGAGGTCGACATGGTCCAAGCCCGCTTGATGAAATCGCTTGATCATTGCGCCAACGCGCTTTAATAGCGCCTCGTCAGCCTCTTCATTGGTGAGGAGTGAGGCGAGCGCCCGAGCGCCGGGGATGCGCACGGTCAGCAGTGCCGCCTCATAAGTCAGCCCAAACCGGGTGACACAGCAGGCCACCGGACGCGGGACGGGCAGGCCTTGCTCATACAGTGCGGCGGTCAAACGCATTTCACGAAACGCCCGGGTTCGCTCGGCCCCCAGCCACACATAGCGCTGCTGGCTGAGCTTGGCGATGAGCCCGCCGCGCTGGTAAGGGCGCAGCACCCACTGCTCGTCGTCGCGCGCCTTCAGGAACAGGCTGCTACCTCGGCCCGGCGCTTCGCCGACCACCAGACCCCGCGTTCGCCAGTACGCTGCCTCGAACAGCGCCGCGCTTAGGGGGTGAACCGGGGAGGAGAGTTGGTGTGTTGCGCAGGCGTCACTTAAACTGTCTGCATCGTGTAGAATCAGCCCATTTTTCTGCCGGAGTGCCGCTAAGCGCATGAAGCCCTCTCTGCCTGTTCAACCAAACCATATTGCCATTTTGCGCCTCTCCGCGTTGGGAGACGTGTGCAATCTCGTGCCAACGGTGCGAGCGTTGCAGCGCCAGTGGCCGCATGCGCGCATTACCTGGATTATCGGCAAGGGGGAGCACAGTTTACTGGCCGGGCTTTCCGGGGTCGAGTTCGTCGTGTACGACAAAGCGACCGGGCTTACCGGCATGCGGGCCATCTGGCGTGAGCTGGCCGATACCCGCTTCGACGTACTGCTGCATATGCAACAGGCCATTCGCGCCAGCGTGCTCTCGCTTGGTCTCAAAGCCAACGTCCGGGTAGGGTATGACAAGGCCCGTGCCAAGGACGCTCAGCACTGGTTCACCCAGCACCAGTTGGCTCCCCATGCGAATGCCCATGTGCTGGAGTCGTTCATGGATTTTGCCCGTCTGCTGGGCGTCGAAGACGACCGCTTGGAGTGGAATCTTGCGGTGCCTGCTATCGCCTACGAAGAAGCCAGAGGGGTCAGTGGTGACACGCCTTACTTGGTGATCAACCCCTGTAGTAATGCGCGGCTACGTAATTTTCGCAACTGGTCGGTGGAAGGGTATGCGAGCGTGATTGAACACGCCTGGGTACAGCACGGTCTGAAGAGCGTACTCACGGGGGGCGGCAGCCCCTTGGAGCGCGAAATGGGCGACCAGATCGAAGCGCTCTGCCAGTCGGGTAGCGTCATCAACGCCATCGGCGGCACCTCATTGAAAGGTGTCCTGGCGCTGATCGATAACGCCCGCGCAGTGATTGCTCCGGATACCGGCCCTGCCCATATGGGTAATGCCATGGGCACGCCGACGCTTGGCCTCTATGCCACCACTAACCCTCAACGGGCTGCGCCCTATCTGTGGCGCGATTTTGCCGTCGATGCCTACCCCGATGCGGTACGCACTTATCTGCATAAATCGGTGGACGAAGTGAGCTGGGGGCAGCGGGTACGCCATGCCGATGCGATGGACCTGATCAAAGCGGACGACGTCATTGCCAAGTTAGACGCGCTGCTGGCGCACAGCGCAGCACACACCACAACAGGACTCTCGGATGAAAGTTGATCTAACCGCCCTGGAACATGCCCGCGTACTGGTGGTCGGGGATGTCATGCTCGACCGCTACTGGCACGGCGGCACCTCGCGGATCTCCCCGGAAGCGCCGGTGCCCGTGGTACGCGTGGAAGATGCCGATGACCGGCCCGGCGGCGCCGCTAACGTGGCGCTCAACGTGGCGTCCTTGGGCGGGCACGCCGCGCTGGCGGGTCTGGTGGGCGAGGATGACAATGCCGAGCTGCTCTCAAAGCGCTTGGCGGCAGCCAATGTAAGCACTTACTTCCAACGCAGCCCTGATGTACCCACGATTACCAAGCTACGCGTGATGAGCCGTAACCAGCAGCTGCTGCGCCTGGATTTCGAGCAGCGTCTCGACAGCGTCGATACCAGCGCCCTGCTGGCACAAGTGGAGCAGGCGCTGCCGGAGTGCGACGTGGTGATCCTGTCCGATTACGGCAAGGGTACGCTGAATCAGGTCGAGCGATTGATCGACATGGCGCGTCAGCACGGCAAGCGGGTGCTGATCGACCCCAAGGGGCAGGATTTCACCAAGTACCGAGGGGCTAGCCTGATTACCCCCAACCTCACCGAATTCGAGGCCGTGGCGGGGCCTTGCGCCACGGATGCCATCCTTGCCGAGCGTGGCGAAGCGCTGCGTGCCGAACTCGAGCTCGAAGCGCTGTTGATTACCCGCAGCGAAAAGGGCATGACGCTGATTCGTGAAGGCCATGCGCCGCTGCATCTGCCCACCCGAGCTCAAGAGGTCTTCGATGTGACCGGTGCAGGCGATACCGTGATTGGTCTGATGGGCCTGGCCTTGGCCGCTCACCATGCGCTGCCGGAAGCCATGATGCTGGCCAATCTGGGCGCAGGCCTGGTGGTGGCCAAGCCGGGGACCGCCACGCTCTCGATTGCCGAGCTTTACACGGCGCTGCATGGCGACAAACTGGCCGAATTCGGCGTGATCGAACAAGCGCCGCTGGTCGATGCCGTTCGCGCTGCGCAGCTGCGTGGCGAGCGGGTGGTGATGACCAACGGCTGCTTCGACATTCTCCATGCGGGCCATGTGGCCTACTTGGAACAGGCCAAACGCCTGGGCGACCGGCTGATCGTCGCGGTGAACGACGATGCCTCCATCGGCCGGTTGAAAGGGCCGAAGCGCCCTATCAACCCGTTGAACCGGCGAATGCAGGTGCTGGCCGGGCTTGGCGCGGTGGATTGGGTGGTGCCGTTCAGTGACGACACGCCTGCCGCCCTGATCGAGCAGGTACTGCCGGATATCCTGGTCAAAGGCGGTGACTACCGCCCCGAGGACATTGCTGGCGGCAGCGCCGTGATCGCCAACGGTGGCGAGGTCAAGGTGCTGGGCTTCGAAGATGGCGTGTCCACCACGGCAATGATCAGCTCGATCCTGGATCGCGAAAGCTAATGGCCCGCTGGCCACGGCTGGCCTACTCAGCGGCGCTGTATGGCTTAGCGCCGCTGATTGGCTGGCGCATCTGGCGTGAGCAAGTGCCCACTTACTCACGGCTCCAGCGGTTGGGGCTGCGCCTTGAACCACTGCCACCCGAACCGCGCCTTTGGCTGCACTGTGCCTCGGTAGGCGAGGTACGCGCTGCCCGCCCGCTGATCGAAGGGCTACTGGCGCGCTTTACTCACCACAGCCTGCTGCTGACCACCATGACGGCTACCGGCGCCAGACAGGCACAGGCGTTGATAGCAGAGCAGGGTACTGCCGACCAGACGCGTCTTGCCCACCGTTTTCTGCCGTTGGATTTTCCCGGCGCGGCCAGGCGTTTTGTGGCTTGCGTACAGCCGGACCTTGCCATCCTGTTTGAAACCGAGCTGTGGCCGAACCTGCTTCACGCTTGCCATCGGCAGGGGGTGCCCGTTGTCGTAGTGAACGGCCGACTATCACCCCGCGCGTTTGGCCGCTACCAGCGTTTGCGCCCGCTGATGCAGGGGGCCTTGGCCAACGTGACGTGGCTGGCCGCTAAATCACCAGAAGACGCCGAGCGTTTTCAAGCGCTGGGCTGTGCCGCTGAATCGATCTCCGTGGTGGGATCGCTGAAATTCGAGCAAGCCTTACCTGAAAGGGCGCTGGAAGAGAGTGAGCGCTTACTTCATGCGTGGGGTCAGCGTCCCGTCTGGGTCGCGGGCTCAACACGCGATGGTGAAGAAGCGCTGCTGCTCACGGCCCACCGCCAACTGCTTGAACGCTTTCCAGACGCACTGCTGGTGCTGGTGCCTCGCCATCCTCAGCGCTTTGACGAGGTGGCGGCCCTGTGTGAGCGTGAAGAGTTCAAGGTGAGTCGTCGAAGCCAGCAACAGCCCGTCACGCCCACCACCCAGGTCTACCTGGGAGATACGCTGGGCGAGCTGGCGATGCTGTACGGCGCGGGGAGCGTGGCTTACGTAGGCGGAAGCTTGGTGCCACTGGGCGGGCATAACGTATTGGAGCCTGCCGCACTGGGTAAGCCCGTACTGTGCGGGCCGTCGCTGGAGAACTTCAGTGATGTTGCCGAGCCGCTGTTGGTGGCCAAGACACTGACGGTGGTAGCTTCCCACGATGCACTCGCCAATGCGCTGGTAGATGCCTTTACCCACCCGGCCCGCGCCCTGCAGGCGGGCCAAGCGGGTAAGGCGGTCATTAAAGCCCAGCGCGGGGCGCTCGCGCGTACCTTAACGGGTATTGAGCAGATGATCTCGATGCCTTCTTGATAGTAAGCATTCACTCCCTTCTTGCCCTGGCGGCCTACTTATGGGGCTGCAGCATGAACGTTTGGAACGTCAGCTGCTCAAACTCATGATCGAGTACCGCAAGCCCCACCAGCGACGTAAACAGCAGTGACAGCGCATAGCCATAGCCGTAAAACACTGGCCCCAGCATCTGGCTGAGCAGGGTGAGAAGCACATTGGCGATGAAAAATAGCAGGCATAGCCACAGCGCGGGTTTTAGGCGGTCGAGATAAAACAGCACGTTGAGGATTGCCATAAACAGTACTTGTATGGCGACTGCCACGATGTCGATATTAAATAGCGGCAGATACCAGTGGGAAAAACCGAGCCAGGAAAAAAGCATCGGCCCGCTGAGCAGTAAGGCCACGACCGTTATGCCCTGCACTTTAAAGATGTCATAAATGCCGTGCCGCACGCTGGCCATCATCTCACCGCGCAGGTCCTCAATATGCAGCAGCGTATCGCCTTGGCGTATGGCGTCGTAATACGCTTGGCAGCGCTCTGCGAAATCCGTCTCCATACGCATGATGAATACGGCCATGCCCGGTACGATGGAGAGGTACGCCAAGAAGATCGGCAGGTCGTAAATGGGTGAGGCGCGCAGCGGGCCAATAATGGTCTCCGAGGTGCCAGGGTGAAACCAAAAGACGAGCTTGTCTGCCCAGATACCGAGCTGATAAAACAAGCCAATGGCCATCAGCGCCCGCTGACACTGCCCTGCGCGGTGCAGGTCAAAGGCCCATAGCCGATCGCTTGGGTAGTGGCGAATCACCATCGCCAGCAGCGTAAAGAGCAGCAGGCTCTGGCCCAGCACAAAGCCCCCCAGTAACCCGATCAATCCGTAGCTGCTCAGCAGCATGCCACCCACGAAGGTGGCGCCATAGCCAAACGCAAAGGCCCACAGGACTTGGCGATAGGCCTTAACACCGGCAACGAACACCGTGACGCACCAGATCATGCTCAGCACGATAAAGCTCATCAGCATTTCAAGCTGATAAAGCCATGGCGTGCCTTGAAAGGTGAACCATAGAAGGCTTGTCCCGACGCTGGCCGCGACGAGTACCACCAGCGTGAGCAGACCAAACAGGTTCGGCAGAATCGCGCTGTCGCGCTTTTCAAACAGGCGGTCGGCCACAAAGCGGGTAAACAGCAGCTGCACCAGTGACGTGAGAAGCAGTGAACTAGCCACCAGCCAAGTCACCGAGACCAAAAACTCCGTTACATGGGCACTGCCACTGGGGCTTGCCGCTGCCGACAACACCCCAAGCGCCATGACTGCCAGTATCGACAGCACCCATGGCCCGGAACTGATCAAGCCTGCGTAGCCATAGGCACGCAGCAGGCTGACGTAGCTGTCCTGGCGCAGTAACCGCCGAAGCTCAAAACCAATGCCTGCCATAAAGCCTCCTCGGATACGTGGCTAGTGCCTGCTGAGCGCGGTGAATAAGCGAGACGCCGCTGTCATCGGTGCGTTGGCGGGTGGGGTAATAACATCGTCATACAGCTGCTGATAGCGCGCCATCATTAAGGCCTCGGTATAGTCGGCCTCTACGCGGGCGATGCCTGCTGCGCGAGCGTCCAGCCATCTAGCGGGCTGCGTTAGCAGTTGCTCCATGGCATGGGCGGTGGCCATCGGGTTGGCGATAGGCACAATATGGCCCGCTGCCTGCTGTTGAGCAGGGTCGCCGATGACCAGCTCCCGGCAGGCGCCCACATCGCTGCACACCACCGGTATACCCGCCGCCATGGCTTCCAGTACCACCAGTGGCTGAGCCTCGCTAATAGAGGTCAGCACCACTAAGCGCACCTGGGCCAGTATCTCCTCGGTACGTTGGAAGCCGAGAAACCGCACCTGCTTTTCAACGCCTAGCTGCTGGACTAAATCGCGGCACTCTTGGGCGTAAGCTGGGTCTTCACTGTCGGGTCCGACAATCCAGCCCTGAGCGTCAGGGACTTGGCTGATAAGCTGGCGCATCGCGCGAATGAAGGTCTTGATATCTTTGATGGGGGTCACGCGGCCCAGCAGCGCCACGATCGGTTGCTGGTTGTGGGCGGTCGCGCTGCGCAACGGGGCAAAGCGCTCGATCTGAATCCCGTTGGGAATAATCCGCGTGCGCGCCTTCTCAGCACCGTCTTGTATCTGCCGTAGGCGGTTGCCTTCGTGTAGCGTGGTAATGTGCGAAGCGCTGGCATAGGTCATGCGGCCAAGGCCCTGGAAAAAGCGAATCCACATCTGGCGCAGGTAGCCCGTATCGATCTGAAAACCGTGGGATAGCGCATCGGTGGAGGTTTTGATCCACTTTGCCTCTAACAGGTCAATCTGCCGCTCCTTGGTATAAATGCCATGTTCGGTAATCGCGAAGGGGAGGTGGTGAATATGGTGCGCCAGTGCGCCGAGAAATCCCGCGTAACCGGTGGAAATGGCATGTAGGCAGCGCCCTTTAGGCAGTTTTTGCGCAATGCTGGCCAGCAAAAAGAGCGGCGCATGAATATTGCGCACCGACCAAAAGTAGTCGATGAACGAGGGCTCGGTGACGTGGGTCAGGTAGTGGTCAACGATTTGCTGCCAAGCCGCCTGGCTATGTAGAAAATCCTCGCGGCTCAAGCCGCCCCGTTGGCCAATCATTCGCGCCACATCACACAGGGCGCGTAGCGGGTCCTGCTGCTCAGGGTTGCGCAGGTTTTCGTGCAGCTCCTGCACGGTGTCGAACGTACTGAGATTGCCTCGACGCGCTTTGATGGCCGATAACGAGGGCAGGTCGTCCATTAGATAGTGGCACTCCAGATGCACCACGTTCGCGGGCCGCTCGAACAAAATACCCTGGTAGTGATCCGGTCGACTGCCCAAGAAAACCAATGCAAAGCGCAGTTGGGGCAGCCCTCGAATGAGCTGATCCACCCAAGCGCTCACGCCGCCTCGTACCATGGGGTAGGTGCCCTCGAGCAGTAAAATGACATCTGCCGGTGTATCGCGTTTACCCAGGGTGGGCCATGTCATCGCCAATACTCCATCAAGGGGTGTAGTACAGGGTGCTGCGCGGCGCTGGGGCTCAGCCGGGCAAGCTGCTCTTGCATGGCGTGGTAACGCCTGGTTTGGAAGGCCAGCTCCGCGCGGTAAGCGGCTAGGTCATCGTCCTCCATGCCTAGCAATGCGCACTGTGTAAACGCGGCGTCTGCGTCATCGAACGCTTTCAGTGCCAAGCACAAGCGACCGCGTAACAGCTGGCGATGGGCGGAGTTGGCAAGCCGAATGGCGGTATCGATCTCACTCAGTGCTTGGGTCAAATAAAAGTGTGCGGTGCTGCCTTGGGCGAGATGCAGATAGTCGTACTCCCAGTTCAGCATGGCGAGCGCTTCGGCATGATGGCCGTGAGGGTCACCGTGTTGGTCACGGGTGGCCGTCAGCCGCTGAATACGCTCGTCTAAATCGCGCTCAATGTTGCTTAGCATGGAGTAAGCCAGCAAACGCACATCATCGGTTGGGTCTGCCAGCCCTAAGCGCAGTAGGCCAATGGCCTGCCTGGGTGGTAAATGGCGGCAAGCTAGAATGGCTTCTTGGCGTGCCACCGGGCTATCGGAGACGTTCAGGACGCTAGTGAGCCCTTCGCGCATAGCCATCGAATCAGAATTCGGGGGTGTCAGCGGCCGATAGGGAAGGGAGGGTAAATCTAGCGGTTGCCAAGCGCTAGGGCGTGCCGGGGCGGATAAATAGAGCGCGGGCACGACGGCTAGCAGTAAGCCGATAAAGGCAATACCAGGCAGCAGAAACAGCAGCAAGAACAGCACCACTAGAGCGCCCAGTACGGGTTGCTGATAGTTGAGGGGTAGCGCCCGCCGAAGGCCTTCGGCCAGTAACACGCTTCCCGCCGCGTGCCCGGCCAGATGCGTTAGCGAGGGTGCCCCAACGCTTGCGCCCCAGCTATCCACTATCCCGTTATCCATTACCCAGCGATTGACTACCCACCCTTCTACCCCCAAGCCCGCTAACAGCCAGCACAGGCTTGTCAGCACGCGCCAACCGATATGGGGGCGCGCATTAGGACGGTACATGGGACACCTCGGCGTGATCGTGACGCGAGAGAAGCTTTTTGGCCGATAGTCGTCCGTCAATCACTTGGTAGCTGAGGCGAATGGCCTGACAGGCTTCGCCAAGACCAGGTTCAGAGGCCAAGCGTTCCTGCAGGCGCTCTGCGTATATGGTAAATGCGCGTGGCTGGGTTAAGGGTAGCAGCACATACAGGCGCCTTGGGAGACCTGCCTGACACACCATCCAGCTGCGATCCAGACCGCGCTGCTGCTGAGCGACGTTATCAACGGCCTGGTGCAGCTGGGCGTCGCTTAATGACTCCGCAAAATCGATGGCTACGAGCAGTGAGGTGAGCTGATGCTCTCGGGCATGCCGCACCCACTGCGCCACCAGCGAGCGCTGATGGCCCCCGCTGCCTTGGCTAGAGCGCTGGGTGTGTCGAAGCATGTCACCTAGCTGGGCACCTAATACCGCCAGGAGGTGTAAATGACCGCGATGAAAATCAATGAACGGCATCGCCGTCACCGCCACCACGGCGTGAATTTGCTCTTCAACGTCCATGAGCGGTACGACGGCAAGCAGGGGAGCGTTATCAATATTGATGCCCTGGGCCATGGCGCTTTTCAGGCAGATCATGCGGCGCTGTTCAAGGCAGGCCATTAGCATGGGGTCATGCCAATCCAGGGCTGTTTCCCCTCCGAACCACATTGCGGCCTGAGGCATAAGCCGTTGCTGCTGATCCACGGGCAACAGCACGGCTTGCTGAATGCGCGCGTGAAGCGCTAAAAAACCCAGCAGTTCATCACCATGCTGAGCCAGTGGATCCTGGTGTGAGGCAAGTGATAGGAACTTCTCTTCCAGTGCTCGCAGCGCATCACGCAAGGTAAACGGGTTGGCAGCCAGTCGCTCTGCCAGCTGATCGTGGGAGACACGCAGCAGCTGATAGTGGCGCACGAACTCCTCCAGGCGTGTTGATTGCGCACGGTGCAGAATGGCCATTTGCTGAAGACGCCGCCGCCACACATCCGCCATTTCACCTGCCACCATGCCCACCAAAATGAGCGCGATGGCAATCGGCAGCCGCTGGGCACGCTCGACGAACAAGTCGCCGTGATACCAAACACCTTCCAACCCCATGATGGTGACGCTGAGCAAGGCACTGACAAAGCCCAGGGCGAAACCGTAGCGCATCCCGACGAGCAGGGGGGCAATGGCCAGCAGCCACGTCAGGCCACTACCCAAAAGCAGCGGATCGTTTGGATTAATGATCCAGCCAATCACTGGCAGCGCTAGGGTGATGATGAGGGTTTCCAGATAGCGCAGCCAGCGGGGAGCAAGCGCGGGTTGCAGTTCGTCTATATGGGTGGCCATGGCAGACCCCTCTATTGCAAAGGCAGCGTGTCTAGGAGATCCGCCATGAGTTTCTGCGCGACGCCGCTAGTGGTACTAAACCCCCAGCCAGTGCGCGCGCCGCTGGCGCTCCACACGATGTCGCCGCTATTCACATCCACCACTCGCAGGCTCATACCAATCGCCGGTTCGCCATCTAATCCTGCTTTGTATTGCCACTCATCCACCGAGCCGGTGACGCCGTAGCGCACGCCTTGCTGCTGCGCCCAGGCAAGCGCTGCCTGGTAATCCTGGTCGCTGGGCAGGCTGAGTAAGTCCATGGCGTCTGGCCGTGGCGCTTGGCGGAGCGAGTGAATGCCGCGTTGCTGTAACAGGGTCATCAGGCTAGCTTCCGCTTTGTGTCCCGCAAGCGGTGTTTCAGAGTGATTGGCGAGGGGTAGCAGGGCCCAGCTGGCTTGTCGGCTGACGGGGTCAGAGCGATGCACATCGGTAACAGCGCAGCCGCTCAACCACAGGCTCAGCAGCACAAGCCACAAAAGAGGCTTTGATAGGTAGGTATGCATAGCGGTATCTCCGAGGGCGCTCGAGCGGCGCTGCAAGCAGTGGGTGGAGTAACGGCATGGCCGCTGGTTTACCTGTGACATGGCTAGTGCCCCAGAAAGTAGTGATAGGTCAGTGACACGCCCAGGCTAGTGTCACCCTCGCTGCCAGACCCTTGATCCGCTTCTAACTGCAGGCTGAGCGCATCGTTGCCAAATAGGCGACTACCGACAGCCAGGCGAGCGTTTAGCCCAATATCGTTATCGGGCAGCCGGTAGCCGGCCTCTAACCCGACTTCCAGCATGGGGGAGGCCAGCGTTGGCGATGTGGCGTACGGGTTGCCGCGGCGCAGTGTGACGCCCACCCCCATAAAGCTGCTGGTGTCGGTGAGTAAATCGGTGGCTTGGGTGTCTGCTGCGAGCCGCCGCTGAATATCGTCAGGCAGAGCGTCGTTGACACGGTAGTCGGCGTGGTTAGCGAGCAGGCTTATCTCTAGCTGCCGCGTTGCCCCTTTGATCAGCGCATGTCGCCAGGCGGCATCGACGCGGTAACCCTCTCCCAGGCTTGCGCGGGTTTCCCGGCTACGCAGGTCGATATGACTGGCGTTGAGGGTCAGGGTATCGCGGGCGGTGGGTGTCCACTCCAGCTGGGCTCCCACGCGATCCTCAATGGCCAGCAACCGTAGGCGCTCATTGATCTCTGAGGTTTGGCTAATCTCGCCATAGAGCGTACCGGCAAGGCGTGACGTAGCTTGCCAGCGCTGCGTCGCGCTGCTATAGGTGCGATTGACCCGGTCCGTTTGTAGTTGGCCCAAGTTGAGCTGGGTATCGAGCCTGGGGCCATTCCAGCCCAGGGTTAATTCGCCTCCGCGCTCATCGGTGATACCGCTGCTATCAACGTCATTAGAAGGAGCATCCAACTGGCGTTGTACCAGCGTTAGCTGGCCCCAGAAGCGTTCGCCGCTGAGTTGGTAAACGGCTTCTTGTTCGGCAATCTCCAGCTCTCCCAGGCGTTGATAGGAAGCGCTGCTGGATAGCCGATGGGGCATGTCCTGGGCGAGCTCCACAAGGTCTTGGCGATGGTCTTCCCCTGCCTGGGTCAGCGTTTCTGCCAGTGCACGGGCATCCTGGCGGCGGTCAAGCTGGCGCATGATGGCCAGCCGGTCGGTGGCAGAAAGCGTGCGGCCTAGATCACTCTCCAGCAGCTGTTTTAGCGTATCGCGATCATTTTTTTCCATCGCCACGGCGAGCACTTGCCATGGCGGGCTGGGGAAGCCCAGAGCCTGGGCGCGCAGCAGCACATAGCGGGCATGGAGTGGACGCTGCAGGGCGATGTTGGCGTCGAATAACCACTCGCTCTCACGGGCTTGGGCGGGGGTGGTCGCAAACGCGTCGGCCACGATATGACGATACCAGCCGTGTACGCTCTCTGGCCCCTGGCGCTGGGCGACCAGTGCCATCACTTGTATCTGTTCACGGCGTTGCTCACTGCTCAGCGGTGCGTCGAGATCTTTCAGCAGCCCAGGGGAGAATTGGTTAAGGGCGGCGATACGGCGGGTAAAGGCAACGTGATGCTGGCCGCTTTGGTCTAGCGCGTCGGCGTAATAAAGCTGCTGCCAGTCATCCAGCACGCGGGCATCGCTGGCCATGGCGTACCACGTCAATGCGTGGTCCAAATTGCCTAAATAGCGATGGCCCTCCGCCATGGCGCTCATCATGGCGGGCGTATTGGCAGCGGTGGGCTGCCACTCTACGAGGCGTTGGCGCAGCACGTCCGACTCGCCTGCTGCGGCCAGGGCGTAAAGCATGCCCGCTTGTAGGCTTGGGTTATCGGTTGAGAGCTCCAAGGCGCGTTGATAAGCCGCCATGGCCTCGCCTGGAGCTCGCTGCAACAAGGCTTGCTGCGCGACGGCTCCCCAGTAATCGGGCGACTGCGCAAACTGTTCTGGGGCTTGATCGGCCATGGCCAATAGCGTTTGTGTCAGCGCAGGCTGGCGCTCACGCTGGGCGAGGTACAGCATTTGGATTAAGGCATCGCCATCTTTCGCTTGTGTCCAGCGCTTTTCCGATACGCGCATGGCGAGGTCTAACTGTTGCTGATCGGCGGCGGTCTGGATAAGGCGTGAGGTGCCGTCTGCATCAAGGGCACCTTGCTCAAACAGGGCGGTATAGGCTTCTAAGCTGGCCGCACTGTCACCTAACTGCCATGCCAAGGCGGCCCGCTGTTGCCAGTAGCCGGTGGCGGCGTCTTGGGGAGTGGATGGCGCGTTGGCAAGCACGTCGAATGCGCTATCCAGCCGCCAGTTTTGTGCCAATACGTTGCTCTGTGCTTGAACAAACGCAGGCTGAGCGCCGTATTGCGCAGTGATGGCGGTCCAGGCCTCGTCTGCTTCGTCCAAGCGTCCAGTTTGCTCTAGCCAGGTAGCGGCGCGGATGGCCAGCGCCTGGTCGCGAATGCCGGCGGCTTGCCAGGATTGAATGCGGGCGATGGCGGTATCTGGATCGCCCAGCTGTTCCAGCAGGTCTGCCCAGAGACGGCGATCCTCTAGCGTGATGGTGCCATTGCTCTCCAGGCGGGTGAGCGCCTGCAGGGCGGCGTTGCGATCACGCACGCTGAGAGCCAGCGCCACGCCCCATCGATCATGCCGCTCTTCACCTGTCAGTCTCGCTAATGTTTGTGCACTCTGCATGGCCCCCGCCGCATCGCCCGCCCACTGCTGCGTTTGCGCAAACTGCTCTAAATAGCGCGGTTGCTCTGGGTGGCGTTGGCGGAGAAAAGTCAGCGCTTCAAGCGCAACGGCGAGCTCGTTAAGCCCCAGCGCGATGGTGACATGACGCTCCAGCGTTGCAGTGCCGGGCCGTACGTCGATGAGCCGCTGCGACCACGCTAGCGCCTGTTGAGGCTGGCCGTGGGCAAGGGCCAAACGAATGCCCAGGTCCAGCAGCTCAGGATCGTTGGGAAACACACTAAGGTATTCGCGGGCGTAACCAACGCCGTCGTCGTCCTGGCTTTGCTGTGCTGAGCGCAGCGCTTCAAGCGCAGCGGCCCGTCTCGGTGACTCGGGCGATGCTTCGCCAGCTTGAGCGTAGGCAGGGCTCACCAGCCAGCCTAGCCAGCCGAGTGTCATCACGGATGTTTCCGCCACTTGGTAAGCGCGGTGCCAAGCCGCAGCGGAACGATCAGGGTGTCCCGCACGCAGCCACCAGTGGCCTGCCAGTGAAAGCCAGTGGTATTGACGTTCCCGGTCCTGTTCTCCTAGCCGCTCATACAGGGCCGCTGCATGGGCTGGATGCTCCGTGGCCAACCAGTACGTAGCCATGGTTTCCAAATAATCCGAGGACAGAGCCGCATGACGTTGAAAGGCCAGCAGCAAGTGCTGAAAGTGCTGAACGGCGTTCAACCGGTCTGGATGGTCGGGAGCAATAGCCGCCAACAACTGCCACTCGATGCTGAGTCGCAACCACTGCACTGCTGTATCAGGGCTCTCATGCAGCGGTTCTAGGGTTGCGTTTGCGAGCGCAAACTCGCCCACCTGAAACAGTTTGTTGGCGAGGCTGATACGCAGCTCGCTATTGCCAGGGTTAGCGTTGAGCAGCGCCTGGGCGTAAAGGATTGATATCCGGCTTGGCATACTGTCGTTATTTTCCAGCGTGAGCAGATGATGCGCCGGAAAAAGCAGTACCAGTATCAAGGCCACGACGGCAGCAATGAGCCGTAGCGTGAGCGGTCGAATGAGCCGCCGCGAGGGTAGCGCCACCCCCTTACGCGCGGTGGTAGCAGGCTTATCGGTCAGCACAGCGCACCTCGATACGCTCACCCCGAGCGCTGCCATAGTGTAAGACGGTACTGGTACCACGCTGTTCTAGGCGCGCAGTCGGTGCTGAGACTTGGCAGCCCTGGGTGGCCGCAAGCTCCACCTGCAGAGGCACTTGCTCAGCTGCCAAGGAGAGGGTGATGTTGCCTGGAGAGAAGCGCTGCCATGTATCAATACGGCCGTTGGCATAGCGCAAGTGCGGTGTTTGCGGGGCATGAGGGGTGAGATACAGCTGGGCTTCGTTTGTACCTGAGAGTGCCACATAGCGACCTGACGCAATCTCGCGAACACCCGCCACATTCGTTGAGCGCTGCAGATCGGGCCAGCCAAGCGATGTCGGCAGGCGCAGGGTACGCATGTGTTGGGTACCCTGAATCACCCAGCCGCCGTCCAGGTGGCGTGCAACACCCGTGTGGTACCATTGGGTGGCCACATCGCTCCAGGTGCTGGTGTAGACCGGCAGTGTCTCTTGGGTGAGCACGTACTCGTACACTTGGTGCAGTGCCCGTAGCGCGCCGGGACTGGCGGCCGAATAAAAGTGGTAATAGATATCGATGGGCTTTAAGCGGCGAGGCTGATCGGTGATCTGGTAGGTTTCAATGGCGCGCCGATAGCCCCAGAGCGGGCCAAGCATATTGTTGGTGTAGACGTTTTCATTGATTTGCGGCGCGTAGACCTGCAGGTAGTGGCCCACGGGGCGCAGCATCGGAGACACCCGGGTCATAGTGGGGTTGCTATGGGTAACACTGGTGTTGCCGCCATTGATATTGCGAAGCCCCAGCTCATCGGCAATGGCCAAGGCTTCTTCCGGCGGCAGCGCGTTGCCTGTCCAGAGCACGACGCTGACCGGCTTGTCAGTGGGTGCGAGCGCGCGGTTGATGTAGCGGGCAGAACCTTCAATTTCTCGACGTAATGAAAACCGATAGTTGGGTATCGGCAGGTTGTAGTTGAAGCCTGCGGTGGTGGTTCCCTGACCCGCTAAATCATTTTCCTTGAGGCTTTCCCATTCGAAGGGGTGGCTGAAGGTATGGGTCGCCACCTCTACCCAAGGCAGCGCGAAGATACGACGTGCCAAGGGCTCGAGTACCGAGCGGTACTGCGGGTACAGGCCGTCTGGGCCTATTTCACCCTCGATGATCGATACCGTCGTAGGGACTTGGTAGCGCATCAGAATATCGGACAGCATCAATTCGCCGGTAAAGGGCGTGCCCGGCAGATCGGCTCGGCTGACAAAGGCGTCGCCATCGATCTGGGTCATCCAATAACGTGCGCCGTTCTCTGTGGTGGCGTCGGGCACTGGCATATCGGGAAGTGCCAGGGCGCGCTGCAAAAATTTGAATGGGTTGATGTTCCAGCGTTTTTGGTACTCGTTCGCCTCTTCAACCACCCATGGGTGGCTGGCCAAGCCTCCCCAGGCGCCGGTCACAATGGGCGAAAATTGGCGGCCCGTGCTGTCGCGATTGGTGAGGTGGGCGGTGAGCCCACTGCCCACAATTTCGTAGCTGGTTTGTGGCACGGGCGGCGGGGTTGGCATGCCCTCGAAATTGGCGACGTCATCATGACTGGCCAGGGTGAGGCCTTGAGGGTTGATGCCGTAGACCTCACGCAGCCCCATCAAGCGGCCTAGCGTGCCGGAAATCGGGATCCCCGGTATACCCACTATCGCGGCTCGCAAGCCGTTCTCCATCTGGTGCTGTAACCAGGCGCTATAGCGGGGAGCGTTCGCAATAGGTTCGTTGAACCAGGTCACGACACCGGCGTAACGGCCATGTAGCAGATCGCTGGGTAGTGGCCCATTGACGTCCAGATACTCTGCTCCATAACCCAGGTATTCCAGTGGCATCGCCAGGTAGCGATGCGCGTTGGTGTAGGCCAGCTCCCCAGCTTCCGTTTTAGCCTTATCGAAAAAGATCAGCACTCTGCGTGGGATGGGCTCAATGAGTCCCACGCCCATTTGATTGAGCTGCGGCACGCTAACCCAGGGAATAAACCCTTCACCATGAATCCGTTGGGCGGTTTCTCTGGCAAGCGTACGGTTATTGGCGGGTACATAATCAATGGCAATGGCCGGTAAGCGATAGTGGTCGCGCACGCGGGCGAGCTGCGTATACAGCCAGGCTCGATCGTTGTCGGGGACGGCACCATACACTTGGGTGGCCGGGTTCCAGCCGCGATAAAGCGATTCCGCCGCGACGCCAACGATCTGCCCTTGCACCTGGTTCAGCACTTCAAACCCACGGTTGAGGAGCAGCTGCATGTCGGGAAACTGCTGCTTGATGGAATGAATGATGTCCACCAGTGCGGCCTGCTGACGCTCGGCGGCCGGACCATCAGGTGCAAATAAGCGATAGCTGTCTAAGGTATCCAGAAACAGGCCGCGATAGCCTGACTCCCAGAGCGGACGAATGTGCTCCTCAATTAGGTAAGTACGCCACGCCGAGTGGGTGAGATCGGCCACCTGGCTATTCCAGGCGGTGTTAGAGGTGACGAGTGCATCAGCGGGCAGCGAGGTGGCAGCCCCCCGCCATGCGTCGAGCTCACCGATGCTGACATAGGCAAACGGCTGGCCTCCATGCTGCGCCAGCAGGCGCTGCTCGGCGCTGTCGACATTGGCGGCCTCCACCACGATCCAGTCAAACTGAGAGAGCAGTTCAACCGGGGGCTCGTTACCGTAGTAAAACGCAACGCTAGGCTGTTGGACGGGGGAGTTTGCGTAAACAGCGGAGCCGATAAGCCCGAGAAGCAGCCATGTCAGCGTGCGCATAAAAAGCTTCGCCATCGGTGCCACCTGTCGTGTCAAAAGTAGGTGAAGAAGGGCCTAAGCGTTTATGCGCGAGGGCTCATCAAGATAGCCGTGCGCAGGGCTTACATAACTAATCAGCTCGCTTAAGCCTTCTGTCAAGGTCCACGTTGGCTCGATCATTAACCACTCGGATAAACGTCGGTTGTTGCCGCACGAGTCCCGAATATCCTCGGCTTTGGCGGGCAGGTGCTGTGGGGTCAAATGGCAGTGGGTCAGTTGTCCCAACAGATCAATTAACGTGAGCAAATCAATCTGCTGACCAGTGGCTACGTTGCAGATGCCGCACTGGGGGCTAAATAAGGCGGCCACGTTTGCCCGGGCAATATCGCCCACATAAATAAAATCCCGCGATTGCAAGCCATCCCCGAACACTAGGGGGGGCTGATGGCTGAGAAGACGGTCGAGGAAGCGTGCAATGACGCCCGCATACGGGGAGTTAGGGTCTTGGCGGGGACCATACACATTGAAATAGCGAAGCCCTAGGCTGGGTAGGCCATGCAGACTACCTAATAGGGCCGCATAGCGCTCATCGATCCACTTCTCTAGTCCATACGGTGATAAAGGCTGCAGTTCGGCCTCTTCTGGCAATGGCAGTTGTGCAGGAATACCGTACACCGCAGCCGAGGAGGCGTAGACGAGTTTACTCACATGGGCCATAGACGCCGCATGCATGACGTTGAGGGCACCTAAAATATTATGGGTGGCAGAGCCCACAGGATCGGCAACGGAGCTTGCCACGGAGACTTGGGCAGCTAGATGCAAACAATGTGTCACCCCCTTCATGGCGGTTTGAACATCCTCTACGCTGCGAATATCGCCGACGACGACGTCTAGTAAAGGGTGTGTAGGGAGGTTGCTTAAACGCCCTGTGGAGAAGTTATCTAATACCCTGACGCGATGGTTGTCTTGCAACAGTCGCTCGACGGTATGGGAGCCGATGAATCCTGCGCCGCCAGTCACCAATACATGATGTGGGTACGTTAGCATGGTCTTTCTCCCGTGAGGCCCAAAACACCCGATAGTGTGACACTAAGGATTCGTGCTTTGAAACAGAATGTATCTTAATGTTTAATTGAATTACATTGAGATACAAGGAGAGAAAGGCTGATATTTCTCCTCAGTAAAAGAGGCTTCTTCTAAGTCTCATTGAATGAGTGGCAAGCCCCTTTGAATAAAAGAAAGGGCCAGCACTGGGCTGGCCCCTTAATGAGATGGGTGACTCAAGGTTAGCGTAACGCCTTGCGCTCTACGCCATCCGTCTTACCCAGTAGCAGCACATCGGCGCCACGCGCGGCAAATAGACCGTTGGTCACGACACCGACGATAGCGTTGATACGCGCTTCCATTGCCACCGGGTCCTCAATCATAAAGTTGAAGCAGTCAATAATATGGTTACCGTTATCCGTCACCACGCCTTGGCGATACACCGGCTCTGCCCCTAGCTTGACCAGCTCACGGGCGACGTAGGAGCGCGCCATGGGAATGACTTCCACGGGTAGCGGAAACTGGCCTAGCTGTGCCACGTATTTCGAACCATCGGCAATACAGATGAAACGCTTGGCGCAGGCAGCGACGATTTTTTCTCTCGTGAGCGCTGCACCACCGCCTTTGATCATATGTAAGTGTGCATTTACTTCGTCTGCGCCATCGATATAAAAAGGCACGTCGCCCACATGATTGAGCTCGAACACCTCTATGCCGAGACCTTTTAGTCGTTCGGCGCTGGCTTCTGAGCTGGCCACGGCGCCTTTGAAACGGTCGCGTAAGGGGCCTAGGCGGTCGATAAACAGGTTGGCCGTCGAGCCGGTACCAATACCCAGTACGGTCTCTTTTTCCAAGTGAGGCGTAATCTCGTCGATAGCAGCGTCGGCTACCGCCGCTTTCAATTCATCTTGTGTCATGATGGGTCCAATAGTCGGAGAGGCAGTCGCCCTTAGTATAACGGGCCAAGCGTCCAGTGCCGATGGAAACGCCGCTGGACGTTGCCCATTGTCATCTGCTACCAATAAAGGCTTTTCTCGCGCCCGCCAGGGTCACGTCATTTTTCTGGGATGTCAGCATGCTCGAAGCCACCGTCAAAAAGATCCTCCAAGCCCGCGTTTATGAAGCCGCTTGTGAGACGCCCATTTCGCCCGCTCCCTTTTTGTCGCGTCGCTTCAATAACCAGATTTTGATCAAACGTGAGGATTTACAGCCGGTCTTTTCGTTCAAAATTCGTGGTGCCTACAACAAAATGGCCCAGTTGACCGATGAGCAGAAGGCCAAAGGGGTCATCGCGGCGTCGGCGGGCAACCACGCTCAGGGGTTGGCTATGGCCGCCAAGCTGATGGGCGTGAAAGCGGTCATCGTCATGCCGCGCATCACTCCGGATATCAAGGTTCAAGCGGTGCGCGCTCGTGGCGCTAAGGTAGTCCTCAAAGGCGATGCCTTCGCGGCGGCTGCCGAGCATGCTCAGGAACTGATCAACGAGCACGGTTACACCTATATTCCACCGTTTGACGACATCGACGTGGTGGCCGGGCAAGGCACCATTGGTGTCGAAATTCTGCGCCAGCACGGAGGGCGTTTGGACGCGATTTTCATCCCCGTCGGCGGCGGTGGCCTGATTGCCGGCGTGGCAGCCTACGTAAAGTACCTGCGTCCAGACATCAAAATCATCGGCGTGGAAGCCGAGGATAGCGCCTGTCTCAAAGCCGCTATGGAGGCCGGCGAGCGCGTGGTGTTGGATCAGGTCGGTGTCTTTGCCGAAGGCGTTGCGGTAGCGCAAATTGGTGAAGTGCCGTTCTCGCTGGTGCGCGACCTCGTCGACGACGTGATTACCGTGAATACCGATGAGATGTGTGCCGCGGTAAAGGATATTTTCGAAGATACTCGCGCCGTTGCTGAAACCTCTGGCGCACTCTCGTTGGCAGGTCTCAAAAAGTACGTTCAGCAGACGGGGGCTGAAGGCGAGACGCTGCTGTGTATCAATTCGGGGGCCAATACCAACTTCGACCGCCTGCAGCACATTGCCGAACGTACCGAGCTAGGCGAGCAGCGCGAAGCCATCTTGGCCGTTACCATCGCCGAAAAACCCGGCAGCTTCAAGAAGTTCTGCCGCACGCTGGGGAAACGGATGGTGACCGAATTTAGCTACCGCTACGCCGATGATAGCGACGCGCATATCTTCGTGGGCGTTCAAATCAAGCCGGGCGGTGAGGATCGACAGGCGGTGATCGATAAATTGCGCGAAGGTGGTTATCAGGTGGAAGATTTAACCGATAATGAATTAGCAAAGCTGCATATTCGCCATTTAAGTGGCGGACGCCCCAGCGAGCGTTTTGAAGAGGAGCTTTATCGCTTTGAGTTTCCAGAGCGTCCTGGTGCACTGATGAATTTTTTAACTCAACTGCCACACGATTGGAATATCTCTCTATTTCACTATCGTAATCACGGTGCTGCTTATGGGCGTGTATTAGTGGGTATGCAAGTGCCGAGCGAGGATCGCACGCACGTCACCGAGTACTTGGATGCCATTGGCTACCGCTATTGGCAAGAGAGCGATAACCCCGCCTATCGACTCTTTATGGCGTAACCTAATGTAAGTAAGCGCTAACAGTATGGGCTAGAGCTGCTAGGCAGGTGAGAGTGACTGAAACGTTTAATTGAGGGCTTAAAATAGTGCTTTTAGCAGTTGTCATCGAGCCCCTTATGGCCCTATAGTCGTGAACGAAATTAATGAGGTGTGTCATCTTCTCGACATGAAAAGTTTGGTGGCGCACTTAAGGGTATTTGGCAACTGCGAAAGACGTTGGAGAAGAGGCATGCGGCGTAGAAAGCCTGATATGGTGATGGCGTTAACAGTGGTGTTTTTACTCGGCGTATTAGCCACTGGATATGCACAGGCGCTATCAGGAAGTTAACCAACGGTTAATGTGAGCGTCCTTGGCAACCATGCTGCACCTACTGGGTGAATAGACAATAAAAACGGGCTGATCCTTGTGATCAGCCCGTTTTTATTGGGCGTACCACGCCGGTATCGCTGGCGACCGCAGTGAGAGGAATATCCCAAGGTTCAACGGGCAGCGATGCTACTTGCTGACAGGCATGAGCCACGCCAATCAGCGCAGGGGCTGGCCCGGGATGACGCATGAACGACAAGCTGCGGTCGTAAAATCCACCGCCCATGCCCATTCGATTCGCCTGACGATCGAAACCCACTAGCGGCACGATGAGCGTGTCCAGTGCCCAGGCGGGCAGTCGATGGCGGCGCTGAACGGCAAATCGCGGACAAGGTTCGGCAATACCGAAGCGATTGTGGATCATGGGGGTGTTGGCGTCGTACGCCACGAACCAAAGGCTGTTGGCGCTAAACGGGCGAAGCACGGGCAAGTAGATGGCCACACGCCGTTTGCGTAGCCAAGGAATGAGTGGCGTAGGGTCAATCTCGCTATTGACCGGCAGGTAGAGGCTGATGCGCTTGGCGCGACGGATTTCAGGGAGCTGCTTCAAGCGCTGGCATAGCGCCAAAGCGGCTTGCCGCTGCTGTTCGGCGGAGAGCGCGCGACGACGACGTTTCAGCTCGCGCCGGAGGGCTGGCTTGTCATTAGGTGAGGTAAGGCTCATCTCATAAGACGTCATGGCAAAGTGTTCCCCAGAATGCCGCTGTCGTTCTGGCCCTGAACCTACTGGTTCAGGTGGGTGGCCGCAGCCAAACCGTCAGGCTTTCCGACGCACGGACATGCACACGGGTCTGGCTAGCATTTGGCCCCCTGGGTACTGCGCATAGGCTCGAGGGACTATAACGACTGGCGTACATCCCAGAGAACACCGCTATCCTAACAGAGCCGCTGCTAATGCCAAAGTCTCGGTTGCAAGAAGGCGTGGTTCAAGGCGCATTGCGCCGAGTGCCCGCTAGAGCACGCTCGAGCCGCTCGCTCAAACGGTTCAGATTGGCTTCACCGGCCCGGTGCTCATCCAGCGCTTCTAGCAATTCATGGGTAATATTGAGCGCGGCCATGATGGCGATGCGCTCACTTCCCAGGACGCTGCTTTGGGCGTGTATGCCGTGCATCGCGCGGTCCAAATAGCGAGCAGCGCGTTCGAGCTGGGCTTCTTCGCCGGTGTCGCAAGCAATCATATAGCTGCGACCCAGTAGGGTAATCTCTTTCGTTGGCCGCTTTGCGTGACTCATCAAAGACTCCAGCACGGGCCAGCAAGGGTCCCGATGCGTTAACATCACTACATAGGAAGGATAGACGGCGTTCACTATAAGAGAGCCGCTTGTGCGGGGTCAACGCGAAGGCTTCCCGCCCTATCCCTTTGGTCATACCCTTATCTTTGGTAAAGCGAGCAAGAATCATGTCATTGATTGACGAACGGCAGGATTTTTCTGACGTAGCGGATGTATTTTTACTCCACGGCAGTATGCAGTCTCCTGCCTTTCTGGACGGACGGCTGTGCGGCTTGTTGGCACTGCGGGATGTCACTGCCGACGCATGGCTGGAAGAAGTGTGTCTAAGCCTGGGGGTCGAGCAACCCCGTGATCAGGCTAGCGCCGAGCGCCTGTTGGGCTGGCGCCGCCAGACGTTGGAAGCGCTGAGCGCGAGCGACATGAATTACGCACCGCTGCTGCCCGACGAGCTGTTCTCTCTTGCCGAGCAGGCGCAAGGGCTGAAAGAGTGGACGTTGGGCTTCATGGAAGTCATCGAGGACGTCGTCGACGACGCGCTTCGGGAGCGCTGGTCGCAGACCTTGAAAGAAGCGATCGATGATCTGGAAGGCCTCGGCCAGATCGAGACCGACATCGACGATAGCCCGGAGAACGAGAACGACCTGTTTGCGCTGACGGAACACGCGCGAATGGCGGCCATGTTGCTCTACACCGAACAGCATCCCGGTCAGCCCCAGGTAGAGCAAACCGACGCCCCCGTTCATTGAGCCACCACGCGATAGGAGCCGTTATGCCCGCGCCATTGCCTCGCCCTGCTGCCATTTCGCCTGAAGAGTACCGTCAGCGCCGAGCGTCGCTGCTGGCCAAGCTGCCAAGCCATGCGGCGCTGCTGGTGCCTGGGGCGTCCTTGGTGACTCGTTCCCACGACAGCGAGTACCCGTTCCGCCAGCAGAGCGACTTTTACTATTTGACCGGCTTTCAGGAGCCGGACGCGCTACTGGTGCTGTTGCCGGGCCGTGGCGAAGGGCAAAGCGTGGTGTTCTGCCAAGATCGCGACCCCCATCTGGAAGCTTGGACCGGCCGTCGGCTGGGGGCTCAGGGCGTTGTCAGCCAGCATGGTCTCGACCAGGCATTCGAAAATGCCGAGCGCGACGCACGGCTACCCTCGCTGCTCGAAGGTCGTGAGCTGCTCTATGCGCCGCTGGATAACCCCGACGCGCTGGGCATTGCCAAAGAAGCGCTGGCTCAGGCTCAGTCGGGTATGCGTCGGGGCAAACCGCCGTTGAAGGGTTGGTTGGATAGCCGCCCGCTGATTCACGAAATGCGCCTGATCAAAAGCCCCGCCGAAATTGCGCTTTTGCGCCATGCGGCGGCGATTTCCGCTCAGGCCCATGTTCGCGCCATGCGCACCTGCCAGGCAGGAGTGTATGAGTATCAGCTCCAGGCCGAGCTGGAACACACCTTTGTTTGGCACGGGGCTAGCGGGCCAGCCTACAGCACTATCGTGGGCGGCGGGGCCAATGCCTGCGTGCTGCACTATATTGAAAACAGCGATGTGCTTGAAGAGAACACGCTCGTACTGATCGATGCTGGGGCGGAATTCGATCTCTACGCAGGCGACATCACACGCACCTTTCCGGTCGGTGGGCGCTTCAACGACGCCCAGCGGGAACTCTACCAAGTGGTGTTAGGCGCACAGGAGCGGGCGGTGAAAGCCATTACTCCAGGCGCTACGCTAGCAGATATCCACCAAGGCGTTGTGGAGGATCTTACCGCTGGCCTCATCGAGGTAGGCCTGCTGACGGGGGAGGTGCAAGCTCGCATCGACGACGAGAGCTATCGGCGCTTCTACCTTCACTCCACGTCTCACTGGTTAGGACTGGATGTGCACGACGTGGGCACCTATCGCCTCGATGAGGCCACACCACGGCCACTGATGCCAGGCATGGTGCTGACCGTCGAACCCGGTCTTTACATTCCCTGCGACGACGATATTCCAGAAGCTTATCGCGGTATCGGCATTCGTATCGAGGATAACGTAGTGGTCACCGAACAGGGCCATGACATTTTGACCGCCGACGTACCGAAGCAGGTGGAAGATATCGAGAAACTAATGGCTAATAAATAATCAGCTTCGTTAGACGCCTGGAAGTTTATGTAATCTACATTACGGAATTACGAATCGCTGTGGTCGCGCTGTATGAAGGAGGAGAGGCCAATGTATAGGGCTGAGCAGGAATCACGTCCACAAGCGCCGTCGCCCACCCATGACGTCGTGATCGTGGGCGGTGGGTTGGTGGGGGCCAGTTTGGGCTGTGCATTGGCACCGCTCATCGAGCGCTATGGCTGGCGGGTCGCCATCATCGAAGCCAATGCGCTATCGCAAAGTACGGAAGGCGCGACGTGGCAACCGAGCTTCGATGCCCGGGCGAGTGCCATCGCCGAAGGCTCGGCCCAGCGCTTTCGTCAGCTAGGGGTGTGGGAAGCGATGCAGGCCGAGGCCACGCCGATTCAGCGTATCCATATCAGCGAGCGGGGCCGGTTGGGCGCGACGCGCCTCAATGCGCAAGAGCTAGGCGTTGCTGCCTTGGGGCACGTGATTCCCAATGCCTGGATGGGGCGAGTGCTGCATCAGAAGCTGCAGCAACTGCCTATCGAGTGGCACTGTCCGGCCACGGTGGCACGGTTAACGCCCACGGCCAGCGGCCACCATTTACGGCTTTCCGATGGCAGTGAGCTGACGGCGGCGTTGACCATTTTGGCCGATGGCGGCCGCTCTGGGTTGAAAGAGCAGCTCGGTATCGCCAGTCGCCGCCACTCTTATGAACAAACCGCCGTGATTGCCCATGTGGGCATCAGTCAGCCCCACCAGGGCATTGCCTACGAGCGCTTTACCTCGGAAGGACCCATTGCACTACTGCCGTTGCCAGGTCAAGCCATGGAGCTGGTCTGGACGCACGCTAGCGGTAGCGAAACCGCTCGAATGGCGCTGTCTGACGCGGCGTTCTTGAGAGCGCTTCAGCGGGCGTTCGGCGACCGGGTCGGCCGATTTACCAAGGTGGGCCAGCGGTTTAGCTATCCGCTCTCGCTAGTGACCGCGGAGGAGCCCGTGCGGCCCGGCTTGGCTGTGTTAGGCAATGCCGCCCATGCGCTGCATCCTGTGGCAGGCCAAGGCTTCAACCTGGCGCTGCGCTCGGTGATGGATTTGGTCGAAGCCCTTGCCCAAGGTGCCGAGCAGCAGCGCGCCCTGGGAGATATGGCGACGCTGCAGGCGTTCGAGCGACGCCGAGCTCAAGACCGCGCCAACGTGATTCGTTTTAGCGATGGCTTGGTGCGCCTGTTTGGCTACTCGCTGCCGCTGCTACCGCACGCGCGGGGAGCAGGGCTGATAGGCCTCAATTTGATCGGCCCGCTGCGCCGCCGTTTGGCACGCCGAGCTATGGGGTTAGAACGCTGATGCGCGGCGACAGCGCACGAATCCCTCAACGATGGCTCTCATCTACCCAAGCCAAGGAGTGTTATGACTACGTCAGCAGACGCGGCTAAGCCTTCCATCATCCCTTTTGATGCCGTGATCGTAGGAGCGGGCATGGTGGGCACGGCGCTGGCCGGGCTATTGGCCGAGGCGGGTATGCAGGTGGCGCTAGTAGAAGCCAAGCCGTCACCGCTGCGCTTGCAGGATGTGGCCGACGGTGTTCCCGCCCCACGCGTTAGCGCACTGACGCCGGTGTCACAGCGGCTGCTCACCTATTTGGGGGCTTGGCCCGCCATGGAGGCGGCGCGCGTAACACCTTACCGGTACATGGAGGTGTGGGATGCCGAGGGCAGCGGTCGTATTCGTTTTTCGGCCGACGAGGCAGGCACTGCCACGCTGGGGCACATCGTCGAGAACGAGGTGACGCTGGCGGCGCTTAACGAGCAAGTGGCCAAGCAGCCGACGTTGACGCGGTTGGATGGTGTGCGGGTGGAGGCGCTGCAAACCACGGCGCGTGGCCGCTGGCTGGTGCTCGACGATGGCAGGCAGCTACAGACGCCGCTGCTTGTCGCCGCCGATGGCGCGCGCTCTGCGCTACGAGCGCTAGCGGGCATCCCGGTGGCCGAGGAGTCGATGGCGCAAGAGGCGGTGGTCACCACGGTGCGCTGTACTCATCCCCACGGCGGTACCGCACGGCAAGCTTTCCTGGGCGGTCGTCCGCTGGCGTTCTTACCGCTCACCGTGAACGGAGACGACCGCTACTGTTCCATTGTCTGGTCCACCACGCCCGAGCATGCCCAAGGGCTGACCGAGCACTCGCCAGAAGCGTTGGGGAAGGCGCTCGGCGAGGCGTTCGAGCATCGTTTGGGGGAGGTCGTGCCAGTGGATCGTGCCTATCGTTTTCCGCTGGTACAGCGCCACGCCCAGCATTATGTGCAGCCCAACTTCGCGTTGGTAGGTGATGCCGCCCACAGTCTGCATCCGCTGGCCGGGCAGGGCGTTAATTTGGGCTTGATGGACGCTGCGGTATTGGCGGAAGAAGTCGTTGGGGCGTGGCGGCGCGGCGCGCCGTGGGGCAGCGTGACGACACTCAGCCGTTTCGAGCGTCGAAGGCGTTTGAATAACGCCACCATGCTGGGGCTGATGAAAGGCTTCAAGCAGCTGTTTGGTAGCCAGCAGCCGGTGCTGACGCTGGCGCGCAATGTCGGGATGAGCGGCATGAACAAGTTCGTACCGCTTAAGCGCTTGGTGATGCGGCAGGCGACCGGAGAGCGGGGTCGCCTGCCGATCTCCTGCCGTTAGCCGCGGCGGCGATCCACGACGTTCAGCGCTTTCAGCAAATTAAGCGCCTCGCTAAGCTGGTAGTCGTCGCGTAACCGCTGAGACATGGCGGCACGCTCGGGAGGCATGTCGCTTTGGCTACCGAGGTGTCCGTCCAAGTCCGCCTCACGAATGGCGCGTCGCGCTTCCGCCACTTCCAGGCGGCCACGCACCACTTCTACGTCGGGTTCGATACCTTGCGCCTGGATCGAGCGGCCATTGGGGGTGTAGTACAGCGCGGTCGTCAGCTTTAAGCCTTCGCCATTGCCCAGCGGCATGATCTGCTGCACGGAGCCTTTACCGAAGCTTTCTGTTCCCATGATGACACCCCGGCGCTGGTCTTGCAGGGCGCCCGCGACGATTTCCGCAGCCGATGCGCTACCGCTGTTGATGAGGACCACGAGCGGCACGTCACCGGCGGGGGTGTCGGGAGACGCCGAAAACGACATCTCGGTGTCCGAAAGACGTCCTTCGGTGTAGACGATGAGCCCGTCATCGAGGAACAGATCGGCCACGCCGACCGCTGCCTGCAAGACGCCGCCAGGATTATTGCGCAAATCGAGAATCAACCCTTCCAGAGGCTGCTCTCGCGCCATGCGCTCCAAGGCTCGGCGAGCCTGCTCGGGCGTGCGGGACTGGAATTGGCTAATGCGTAAATAGCCGTAGCCGGGTTCCAGCGTCTCCTGTTTGACGCTCTCACTGCGGATCACTTCACGGGTGAGGGTAAACTCCCGTGGTGCCTCTTCGCCAGAACGCAAAATCGTCAGGCGCAGCGTGGTGCCTGGCTCACCGCGCATCAGATTGACGGCTTCCTGCAGTGAGAGGCTATCGGTGGGGGTGCCATCGATGGCCACAATGATGTCCTGAGACAGCAGGCCTGCCCGGGAGGCGGGCGTGTCATCGATGGGCGTGACGACCATCAGTTGGCCATTTTGGGTGCCGACTTCGATACCGATGCCGCCAAACTCGCCTTGGGTAGACTCCCGCAGGCTTTGGTACTCCTCTTCATCCAAGTAGGCCGAATGAGGGTCGAGCTCGCTGAGCATGCCCCGCATGGCGTTACGCAGCAGCGTACGGTCGTCGACCTCTTCGACGTAGCCGCGCTTGATACGCTCGAAGACCTCGGCGAACGTTTGAATCTCCTCCAACGGCAGATCATCAGCGGCGCTGTTCGACGGCTGGGCTGCCAGAGGGAGCGGGGCCGCCAGCAGCGCGAGCGGTAGCAGGGTGGCCAATAAGCGCTTGGCAGGGGCCGATACCTCGGTAACAGATAGCGTCATGCGGACTCCGCTAGGCGAAAGGCAGTGCCAGTGGCACTGCACGGGTTGTGAGGTTCATGGTAAAGAGAGCGACAATAAAGAACGTGACTATAAAGAGAGTAGCACCAGCTTATCCCGTCAACGGCGCGCAATCCAACGTTGCGGATTAATAGGTTCTCCGCCTCGTCGCACTTCGAAATAGAGGGCGGGTCGGGATTGTCCTCCACTATTGCCCACTCGGCCTATGGCATCGCCACGACTCACCTGTTGACCGGGACGGGCGCTGAACTGTTGCAGGTGCGCATACAGCGTCATGATCTGATCGCCGTGGTCGATGATCAATAAGTTACCGAACCCTCGCATCCAGTCGGCAAACACCACACGGCCCGAATGAACCGCCGTGACCGCCGTGCCTTCGCTGGCCTGAATCACGATGCCGTTGTAGTGAACCCCGTTCCGCCGCTGAAAGCTGGCGGTGATGCTGCCTTGCACGGGCCAAGGCAAATCCCCTTGCGTGCGGGTGATGTGCGTGGTGGGCGTGGGCTCTGCCATGCGGGCCAGTTCGGCCTGAATCGCGCGGAGCTGTTGCTCGGCCTGTTCGCGACTCTGGTTCAGGTCGGCCAGTCGGTCCGCCTCGCTCCCGTAGCGGTCATCCAGCGTCTCCACCACGCCACGGCGCGCTTCGGTGCGCTCGGCGAGCAGAGCGCTTTGGGTTTCCAGCTCGTTCGCCAACGTATCCAAACGCGCTTGGCGCTCCGCCAGTGCCCGTTCGGTATCGGCAAGCGCCGTGTCCAGCCGCGCAATATCGGTGAGACGCTGCTGGCGCGCCTGCGTCAGCCGATTCAAGTAGGCCTGCATGCGGTCCAGTTCGGCAGGGTCGCTTTGATTGAGCAGCAGCTTGAGTTGGGGCGTCGGCCCTAACCGGTAGAGCGCGGCGAGCTGCTGACCGAGCGCCTGATACTGAGACTCCCGTTCGCTCTGCAAGCGTTCGCGATGTTGGCGTAATTGAGTAGTTTCATCGTTGAGTTGACGCCGCTCGGCCTGAAGTTGATCCAGCCGCTGGTGCGTCTCGGCGAGCTCGGTTTCCACGGCCTGCAGCTCGCGTTGAGCGCTATCGCGGGCTTGACCGGTCGCGCTGAGCCGCTCGGCCATGGCGTCGATCTCCTGCCCGAGCGCGTCGAGTTGCTCCCGGGCGGCGCGTTCGTTCTGCTGCGCCAAGGCGGGCTGCTGGCTCAAGGCCAGCAGCAGAGCGGCGAGGGCGAGTGGTCGCCACATGGGCATTAGGTAAAACGCAGCAGCGGCTTGCCCGTCATCGCCTCAGGCTGCGGCTGGTCCATCATGGTCAGCAGCGTGGGGGCCAGGTCGCACAGGCGGCCGTCGTCGAGCTCTGCCGCCCGCTCACCCACGTATACCAGAGGCACCACGAAGGTGGTGTGTGCGGTTTGTGGGGCGCCGGTGTCCGGGTGGACCATCTGTTCGGCATTGCCGTGATCGGCGGTAATCAGGCAGGCACCGCCTGCGCGCTCGATGGCCTCCACCACGCGACCAACGCAAATGTCGACGGTCTCGATCGCTTTCACGGCGGCATCGAAATCCCCGGTGTGGCCGACCATGTCGCCGTTGGCGTAGTTACACACCATGAGATCGAAACGGCCGCTATCGATCGCTTCAACGAGCTTGTCGGTGATCTCGAACGCACTCATTTCGGGCTTTTCGTCGTAGGTTTTGACGTCGCGAGGGGAGGGCACCAAAATGCGCTCTTCCCCTTCGTACTCGGCCTCGTTACCGCCAGAGAAGAAGAACGTTACGTGGGGGTACTTCTCCGTTTCCGCAATGCGTAACTGAGTGAGGCCGCGCTTGGCCACTACCTCACCCAGCGTATCGGTGAGATCGGTGGGCGGAAACGCGGCAGGCGCATCGATGTCGGCGGCATACTGGGTCATCATCACCAAACTATCGCCTGCCAGCGTTGGGCGTGCCTGACGTTCGAAGCCGGTAAACCCCGATTCGGTAAAGGCGCGCGTGAGTTCGCGGGCGCGGTCGGAGCGAAAATTCATAAAGATCGCCGCGTCGCCATCGTGTAACGTCACGGCATGACCGTTGACCGGCACGCTGGTTGCGGCCACGAATTCGTCGGTTTCACCGCGCTCGTAAGCATCACGCAAGCCGCTTTCCGCGCTGGTGGCCGTGTACTCCGCGTGGCCGTCGGTGAGCAACCGGTAGGCTTGCTCGACGCGCTCCCAGCGGTTGTCGCGGTCCATGGCGAAGAAGCGTCCAATGATGGAGGCGACAAAACCGTTATCGGCGCCGACGAGTTCGGATAACCGTGCGTTGGCGCGCTCGATGGACGCCAACGCGCTCTGTGGGGGCATGTCGCGACCGTCTAGAAAGGCGTGCACGTAGATGCGCTGGGCACCGCGCCGCGCTGCCAGCTCGGCCAGGGCGATGAAGTGATCTTCGTGGCTGTGCACGCCGCCTGGTGAGAGCAAGCCGAGCAGATGCACGGCGCGGCCATTGGCAACGGCGTCGTCGATCGGCTTGGTGAGCACCTCGTTGGTGTCCAGGTCGCCCTCTTCGATGGCTTTGGTGATGCGGGTGAAGTCCTGGTAAACGATGCGTCCGGCCCCCAAGTTCATATGGCCGACTTCGGAATTACCCATCTGCCCGTCGGGGAGCCCGACATGGCGGCCATCGGTATGCACGAAGGCGTGGGGACGGTTGGCCCACAGTGCGTCCATCACCGGTGTGTTGGCCGCTGCCACGGCGTTATGAGCGCTATCGGGGTTGTGGCCGTAGCCGTCTAGGATGATCAGCGCCACGGGGCGCGGTGCAGATGATGCCATGAAAGAATCCCTCTTTTGTGGGTCAGCCAAGCGACGTGAGGTACGGTTTGAAAGCCTGGCGAGGGCGGCTCTACCAGTTTTCAGACAGCACCTGATAATCGGGGTCGCGACAGGCGCGCGCTTGGGGCATCATAACGCAGGCAGCCGTCGGGCGTCATGGCCTGCGCGGTATGCCCTGTGACGTGTATACTCGTCGTGTTTCTGAGGGCGGCTAGGCCGCTTTTTTCTGCATAGACCAAGAGATTGTGTTCGCGATGATCGATCAGCTGTTCGAATTCGTAATGAACCACCCCCTCCTCGTGGGGGCATTTTTGCTGGTGCTCATAGCGTGGATCGTTTATGAAACGCGCAGCGCCGCTTCGAATGCGGTGTCCTCCACGCAGGCCACTCAGCTCATCAACCGTGAAGATGCGGTAGTGCTGGACATTCGTGAGAGCAAAGACTTCAAAGCCGGGCATATCGCTGGCGCTCGCAATATTCCCCAAAGCAGCCTCGACAGCCGCATGAGCGAGCTGGATAAAGTGAAAAGCCAGCCAATCATCGTGGTGTGCAAGCATGGCCAAAGCTCTGGCGCTGCCCAAGCGAAGCTCGCCAAAGCCGGATTCGAGCGGGCGATGAAGCTGCGTGGTGGCATGGCGCAGTGGCAGGCGGATGGCCTCCCGGTGGTCAAGAAGTAAACGAGAGCATACGTCGCGGTAACGCCGCACCTTTTTTAATGGAAGAACGATTAGGAGTATCCCATGGCGGAAGATAACAACACCCCGCAGGCAGGCGCCGCAGAAGGCGAAAAACCTCAGCTGAAATTCTCGTTACAGCGTATCTACGTGAAAGACATCTCTTTCGAAGCGCCGAACTCTCCCTCCGTGTTCAAGCAAGCGTTCAAGCCGAAGGTCAACCTGGACCTCAACACCACCAGCCAGAAAGTGGCCGACGACCAGTACGAAGTCGTGGTGAAAGTGACCGCGCAGGTCAACGACAGCGAAACCGGCACGACCTCTTTCTTGGCGGAAGTCGAGCAGGCGGGCCTGTTCCGTATTTCGGGCATCGAAGGCGCGCAGCTCGATCAGACATTGGGTGCGTTCTGCCCCAATCTGCTGTTCCCGTATGCCCGTGAGTGCGTCGATAACCTGGTCAACCGTGGCGGTTTCCCGCCGCTGATGCTGGCACCGGTCAACTTCGAAGCGATGTACGCACAGCGCAAGCAGCGCGAAGCGCAGCAGGCTAGCCAAGCGGCTGAGAACACGCACTAAGCCATGTCGGACACGCTGACCGCCGCCGACTGGCAGGCCCGACACGGTAAAATGCCCCGTCTCTATGTGCCTGACGAGCTGTTGGCGGGCACGACGCTAGCGCTGCCCGACGGCCCGGCCAAGCACGTGACTCGCGTGCTGCGTATGGGCGAAGGCGCGCCGCTGATCGTATTCGACGGCCGTGGCCAAGAAGCAGGCGTGCGGTTAGCCGAGGTGAGCCGCAAGCAGACGACCGTGACCGTGGAAGCGGTATGGGCGGGTAGCGGCGAGTCACCGCTGGCGGTGCATCTTGGGCAAGCGATTTCCAAGGGCGATCGCATGGATTACGCCATTCAAAAAGCCGTCGAACTCGGCGTGGCGGCGATTACCCCGCTCTATACCGAGCGGGGCGATGTACGTTTGAAAGGCGACCGTGAAGAAAAGAAGCTGGCGCATTGGCAGGCCGTGGCGGCCAGCGCCTGCGAGCAGAGCGGCCGGGCGGTAGTGCCACCCGTGCACCCCCCGCAGACGTTAGGCGAGTGGCTGGCCGAGCGCCAGGAGCCCCTGCGCTTGATGCTGCACCTAGCGACGGGTAATGGCTTTGCTCAGTCAGAGTGCCCGGCGTCTGCCGCGCTGCTGATCGGCCCGGAGGGCGGCTTGAGCGAGGCAGATATTCAGGCCGCGACCGCCAGCCACTTTATGCCTCTGACGCTGGGCCCGCGTGTGCTGCGTACGGAAACGGCCCCTGTCGTTGCGCTAACGCTTCTACAGCATCACTTCGGCGATATGTAAGCGCTTACTATCAAGCCGCTGCCGTGTTTGCTTCGGCAGCGGTTTTTTGTACCTGGCGCTCTCTTCATCCGACGCCGCTTTGCCTAGCTTTGGCAAGGTACCATAATGACGTTCTACTTCCTGTAAGGACAGCACCCATGGTCCGTGAATCACACGCCACCCCTCGATCTGTCAGCGATGCGTCGGCCCAGCTGGGCGATGTGGCCTATTTAACCGTGACGGCGGTGAATAGTACCGGAGCCTTTTTGCGCTGGGGGCAGCCCAAAGACGTGCTGCTGCCTTACAGCGAACAGCGTTTTCGCCCCGACCCTGGCAAGCGGGTGTTGGTGATGCTGTACAGTGACGATCAGGGGCGCCCGGTCGCTACCATGCGCCTCGATCGTTTTCTGACGGATGACGCCTGGGCGTTAGAGAAGGGCGACGAAGTCGATGTGGTAGTGGCCGACCGCACGGACCTAGGCATGAAAGTGGTGGTCAATCACCGCTATTGGGGTTTGATCTATCAGGACGACATTACCCAGCCGCTGCGTCGTGGGCAGTCGCTAAAAGGCTTTGTGAAACAGCGCCGCAAGGATGGTCGCGTGGATATCTCGCTGCTACCGCCCGGCGCGGCACGCCTGGACGTCGTGGGGGATAAAGTGCTGAAGGCGCTGCGCGAAAGCGGCGGCTATTTACCGTTAGGTGATAAAAGTTCGGCGCACGATATCAAAACGCGACTGGGCGTGAGCAAAAGCGCGTATAAACAGGCGATTGGCCGACTCTATAAACAGCAGTTGATCACCCTGGCGCCGGATGCGATCCGCCTGGTACCCGGTGCGCTCTCCGATACGTCGGATCAATAGCCGCGGTTGGAGCCGTGCCTGCAGTGCGGCATACTGATGACTTATTGATCCTGCATGGACTGTATTTCGATGAGCCAATCAACGTTGCACCTCGGTGTGGTGATGGATCCCATCAGCGACATCGCGTACAAGAAAGACACTACCTTGGCCATGCTGTGGGCTGCCCAAGAGCGTGGCTACACGCTTCACTATATGGAGCAGGAGGATCTTTTCTTGCAAGCGGGCCAGGCCTATGCGCGGATGCGCCCTCTCACAGTGCACCGAAACCCCGAACACTGGTACGACCTAGGCGAGGCGACTCAACGCCCGCTGGCCGAACTGGATGTAGTGCTGATGCGGAAAGACCCGCCGGTGGATGCCGAATTCATCAACGCGGTGCATCTGCTGGGCTTTGCCGAGCGTGAGGGCGTGTTGATCGTCAATCCCACGGCAGCCCTGCTACAGTGTAACGAGAAGCTCTTTGCCCAGCAGTTTCCCCAGTGCTGCGCGCCGACGGTCGTCGCCAGCCGCGATGACGTGCTGCGCGCTTTCCATGCCGAGCATGGCGATGTGATCTTCAAGCCGCTCGATGGCATGGGGGGTACAGGAATTTTTCATATCGGCCCCGAGGGCCGCAACATTGGCGCGGTGATCGAGCAGCTGACGCTGCGCGGTCAGCGTCAAATAATGGCCCAGCGCTATCTGCCGGCCATAAAGGATGGCGATACGCGGATTCTCTTGGTCGATGGGGAACCGGTGCCGTTTGGCCTTGCGCGCATTCCCTCGGCGGGCGAAACCCGCGGCAACCTGGCTGCCGGCGGGCGCGGCGTGAGTCGCGAACTGACCGAACGCGACCACTGGTTGATTCAGCAGGTGCAGCCGATGATTCGCGAGAAAGGACTGATGTTCGTCGGTTTGGACGTGATTGGCGGCTATATCACCGAAATCAACGTGACGAGCCCTACCTGTGTTCGTGAAATCGACGACCAGCGCGGCACCGACATTGCCGGAATGCTGCTGGACGCGATCGAGCGTCGCTTGGCTTAACCGGTGACGGCTCAACCCGCCCTATGACGCAAGGCTTGCCGAGCGATTGGCAAGCCGCAGGAGACGCATGCAAAGTTTAAAACACCACTTTTTGATGGCGATGCCCCACTTGGAAGACCCCAACTTCGCGGGCAGCCTGATTTATCTATGTGATCACGACCACAACGGCTGCATGGGCGTGATCGTCAATCGCCCGATGGAAATCACCCTGGATGCGCTGTTCGAGCAGCTTTCATTGGGAGGCGACGACAGCCCCTACCGCAATGCGCCGGTCTACTACGGTGGCCCGATGCATAAAGATCGCGGCTTCATTCTCCATGTTGGCGACAGTCAGGCGTGGGACTCCAGCGTTCAGGTGGAAGACGGCATTGCCCTGACGACCTCCATGGATATCCTCCAAGCGCTTGCCGATGGTAACGGACCTGAGCACTTCTTAGTATGCTTGGGCTGTGCCGGTTGGGATGTGGGTCAATTAGAGGATGAGTTGAAAGAGAACGCCTGGCTCACCGTAGAGGGCCACAGCAACGTGCTTTTTGATACGCCACCGGCTGAACGTCTTGCGGCCGCTGCAGGTATCCTTGGGGTCGACCTAAACCTCATGACACGCAATGCAGGGCACGCGTGAGCGTGTGGCTGGATGAGGCGTAAGACGCATGGCAAGTAACGGGCAGCGTCTGATCTTGGCATTTGATTTTGGAACGCGGCGCATCGGCGTGGCCGTGGGCAACGAGCTGCTTCACAGTGCGCGGGAGCTGGCGCCGCTGCCTGCGCGTGACGGTATACCCGACTGGAACGTGGTCACGCGCCTCATCGACGAGTGGCAGCCCGATCTGTTCGTCGTCGGCTTGCCGCTCAATATGGATGGCAGCGAGTCGCTCATGAGCACGCGGGCGCGCAAGTTCGGCAACCGTTTGCATGGTCGCTACGGCAAACCATGCGAAATGGTCGATGAGCGTGGTTCCACCCAAGAAGCCAAGCGAATTGCCCACGGGGCGGGGCACCGAGGGAATTACCGAGAAGAGAGCGTGGATGGCATTGCGGCGGTGCTGATTTTGGAAGGCTGGTTCGCCCACCAGGAAGGCCTTCCCGGCGGGCGCACGACACATTAACGCGATTAGCGGTCCAGCGTGCCGGTTTGTGATGGCACAAACCAACGCACGGGCCGCAGATCCTTTTCAATCAACTCGTCTACTTTTAGCAGCGTGGCAAAGATCGCCATCCGCATGGGAATACCGTTATCGGTTTGGCGGAAAATCGCCAGCCGAGGGTCGCCGTTCAAATCGACGTTCAAGTCGTTGGCGCCCGGGCGGCTATCACGGGGCAACGGGTGCATCACGATCGTGCTTTGGCTGCAACGCTGGTCAAGAAAATCACGATTGACCATGAAGTCATCGGAGAGCCCCTGGAAGCTCTCGTTCATCTCATCGGTAAAACGCTCCTTCTGAATACGTGTGGTGTACACCACGTCCAGGTCGCTGAAATCGCTGGCCAGCGAGTCCCGCTGTTCGACGCGGTGACCGCGCGACGTCACTAGATCGATCAGATGGGTGGGCATCTCCAACCCCGGTGGGGACACCAGCGTTATGCGCAGCGGGTCATAGAGCGACAGCAGCTTGATGAGCGAATGCACCGTACGCCCGTACTTCAAATCACCGGTCAACAGAATGTGTGCCCCGCTCAAGCGCTTGCCCAACCGCTGAAACTCCTTATCGATCGTATAGAGATCCAACAGTGCCTGACTGGGATGTTCGCCTGGGCCGTCGCCACCGTTGATGACCGGAACGTGAGTTGCCGCAGCAAATTCGGCGACCGACCCTTGGTCAGGGTGACGCATGACGATGGCATCGCAGTAACCGCTCATGACGCGGCTGGTGTCGTACAGCGACTCGCCTTTCGCCATGGACGAGAAGGTAAAGCCCGTGGTGTCGCATACGCTTCCCCCCAGTCGGCAGAAGGCGGCATTGAAGCTCACCCGCGTACGGGTGCTCGCCTCGAAAAACAAATTGCCCAGAACCGCTCCTTCCAGCACCCGCGTCACCTGACGGCGACTCGCAATCGGCTCCATGCGAGCTGCTACGCGCAATAGGTGATCGACGCTATCGCGGTTTAATGAATCGACAGTTAATAGGTGCTGGCTCATCATGGACCTCATCATTAGTGGGCGTGGGTGAAGGTGGCCGCCGTATAAAGCGCTAAGTGTAACCGCCAAACCAGACGTGCCGAAGCGGTTTCCGCCCCCTGATATGAGAGAACAGATGATCTGGCCGAGACTTTTTTCGACTATTAGATAATTAGCCCTTGCCAACCCGGCTTTGAGCCCGTAAAGTACGCATCCGCTGCCGGGGACGCCCAGCGTTACCAGCGGTGATGAGGTTGAAAAACCTCTTGTTTGTCAGGAAGTTAGAGCTCTGTGGTAGGTTGGTCAGATCGCTCGCTTCGCCCGCTGAAAACAGCGGTTGACAAATACCACGGAATGCGTAGAATACGCCTTCCTCGCTGAGGCAACACGGGTCAGGTCATCGAGCCCGCCGCAGCGACATTAAGAAAGTTGCTCTTTAACAATTTGATCAGGTAATTCATGTGGGCGCTTGCCGATGAGGGTGATAAATCACCTATTATCAAGGCAAGCGACTCGTCAAACAGGCTTCGGCCTAATGAATGAATTCGTTTGACCCTTGAGCCAAGTTTGGTTCGCTTCTGTTGCTTCGGCGACAGGCAAGAACCGCATTGATCTTAAACTGAAGAGTTTGATCATGG